>CAUTON010000021.1:0-16849 GCA_963539895.1 uncultured Streptococcus sp.
AATATTAGAACGCTTTGATGTGCTCAGCGACGCCATCATCGCCATCATCATGACGATTTTGGTGCTAGAAATTTCAGCTCCAGAAACAGTAGAGCAGCTGCCCGCCTTTTTAAAAGAGGTCAGCCTCTATCTGATTTCTTTTATCTTACTCATCAATATCTGGTACCGTAGGACCAAGATTACCATTCGTCATGACAAGAATAAGTCTGAGAGTTTTCTCTTAGATGTAGCCGCGCACGGACTCATGTCGCTCTTTCCCTTAGCCATCAAAATGCTGGCCTCGTTTGAGATTGCTTGGGTTGCGGTGCTCTTTTTTGGAGTGCTCAATATGTTGGTCATGTCCATCTTGAATCTCATTCCTATTGTGGAAGTGGGCCAAGATTTTCAAAGAGATGAGCTGTCTGGTATGGTGCATGCTTTTTACCACCGTAGGCTCAATTTAACCATTTTGTTTAATCTGATTATCATTGCGGTAGCCCTCCTCTTGGGCAGATGGGGCGTCTATCTCTATCTTTTTATTCCGCTCGGTGATTTTTTCTCCAACTATAGCCGTGATAAACGTCTAGATCAAGCTCTCAGCAGTCCTGAAGGCCTAAAAGAGATGGTCAGACAGCGATTTCGATAAGTAAAGACTGAGAAGATTTTCTCAGTCTTTTTGTAAATTACGAAATGGTTTCTGCAAAGAGTCCTGCTTCTCTTTGTTTAGAGATCGCTTTCAATTTCATAAAAGGTATGGTATAATATAATTGGAAAAATTAAATGGGCGACAAGCCCGAGGAGGAATATGATGAAGAAATTCTTTACTGGATTTGCGGTTTTGCTGGCTTCGGTTAGCCTTGCTGCCTGCTCGATGTTTCAAGGTGAGAGCATCGATGGGGAATGGACGAGTCCAACAGCTGCTGAAACGATTATGACCGAGGCTATAGCTGAGTCGGATTCTGAAGAGATGTTTACCTACACTGACCACACTTTTTCAGAAGTTGTGACAGGGGCAACGGTAGATTTGTCGGTAGCAGATGATGAGGCTGTGCTGAATATGAGCATGATGGTTGATCGGGAAGCATTTTTCACAGCCTTGTCGGAAGAATACAAGGCGGCTTTGGACCAATCATTGACGGATGTAGGGCTGACTTATGATGAATTAGATGATGCTTCTAAAGCGCTGTATGATGAATCAATCCCTTCGGATGAAGAGCTGTACGAACTGATTGACCAAACTTTCGAGTTGATGGCGACAGGAATGAACGGCACATATGATGCAGAAGCAGGAGTCATCACCGCAGAAATGTTCTCAGGGACAGTTGATCGGACTGCTGAAGTCATTGAATTAACCAGCATCAACAGTGCTGGAGGGGTGAGTCTGGAAGACGGAGATGCTCAGTCTTATACCTATGAAGACGGAGTGTTGACACTGGTAGGAGCTGAAGATAACGAAGACATGGTCTTCGAAAAAGCAGAATAAGTGACTAAGGTTGGAAAAGACTTCCGGCCTTTTAATATGAAAATTTGAAAACGGCTAAATTCCGTATATTCATACAGTTTTTGCTTTATTTTTCGACGAAATGCGCACTTTTATGGTAAAATAGGGAAAAATAAGAATGAGGACATGTTCATGACATTAGTATATCAATCAACACGTGATGCAAGTAATAAGGTGACGGCCAGTCAGGCAATTTTGCAAGGTTTGGCGCGTGATGGTGGGCTCTTTACCCCGATTTCCATTCCAGAGGTGGACTTGGATTTTGAGACTCTGAAAGAGGCATCTTATCAGGAAGTGGCAAAATTAGTCTTGTCAGCTTTCTTAGACGACTTTACGGCGGAAGAATTGGACTACTGTATCAACAACGCCTACGATAGCAAGTTTGATACGGCTGAAATTGCGCCATTGGTGAAGTTGGATGGTCAATACAATTTGGAGCTCTTCCACGGGTCTACCATTGCCTTTAAGGATATGGCCTTGTCCATCTTGCCTTACTTTATGACAACAGCTGCTAAAAAGCATGGCTTGGAAAACAAGATTGTCATCTTGACAGCGACCTCTGGTGATACAGGAAAGGCAGCTATGGCTGGCTTTGCGGATGTGCCAGGGACTGAAATCATCGTCTTTTATCCACGTGACGGGGTTTCTAAGGTCCAAGGGCTACAAATGACGACTCAAAAGGGTGCAAATACCCATGTTGTTGCCATTGATGGGAACTTTGATGATGCGCAGACAGATGTCAAACGCATGTTCAACGATGCTGACTTGCGCGAGAAATTGGCTGCCAAGAAGATGCAATTTTCATCTGCTAACTCTATGAATATCGGTCGTTTGGTACCGCAAATCGTTTACTATGTCTGGGCTTATGCGCAATTGGTCAAAAAAGGCGAGCTGAAAAGTGGAGAGTCTGTCAACTTCACCGTGCCGACAGGCAACTTCGGGAACATCTTAGCTGCCTACTATGCCCGCCAAATCGGTGTGCCAGTTGGTAAGCTGATCTGTGCGTCTAACGACAACAAGGTCTTGACTGACTTCTTCCACTCAGGGACTTACGACAAGAAGCGTGATTTCCGTGTGACGACCAGCCCATCTATGGACATCCTCGTTTCCTCTAACTTGGAGCGCTTGATTTTCCATCTTTTGGGAAATGATGCAGAAAAGACAGCTGATTTGATGGAGAAATTGGTTACAGAGGGAGAGTACAACTTGGTAGATGCTGACGCAGCTATCTTGGACCTCTTTGCGGCTGAGTTTGCCACAGAATCAGAAACAGCAGCCGAAATCAAACGTGTCTACGAGACATCAGACTACATTGAAGATCCACACACAGCTGTGGCTTCAGCAGTCTTCAAAAAATACCAGGCAGTTACAGGTGATGTGACACCGACGGTCATCGCATCAACTGCCAGCCCTTACAAATTTCCAGTAGTGGCTGTGGAAGCTGTGACGGGTGAGACTGGCCTATCAGACTTCGAGGCTCTGGCGAAATTGCATGAGCTTTCAGGTGTGGCCCTGCCGCCAGCAGTCGATGGCCTGGAAACAGCGCCAGTTCTTCACAATACGGTGGTCGCAGCAAGCGACATGCAGGCTGAAGTGGAACGCTATCTTGGCGTATAATTGGATAAAATAGTGGCGCCGTTTGGTGCCTTTTCTTTAAAATCATGACTATTTACAAACAAATTTTAAAAATTGGACTGCCAGCTATGGCGGAGAATTTCTTGCAGATGCTGATGGGCATGGTGGATTCCTACTTGGTGGCTTCGCTGGGACTGGTCGCCATATCAGGTGTCTCGGTCGCCAATAACATCCTATCCATCTACCAGGCGATTTTTATCGCCCTGGGGGCAGCGAGTGCTTCCTTGATTGCCCGCCAGGTTGGTGCGGGCAATCGGGCAGCCACTCGTAAGCAGGCTAGTGAAGTGATTGTGGTCACTCTACTGTTAAGCTTTGTTCTGGGGCTGCTGTCTGTCTTTGGTGGCGAGTGGCTACTGTCCCTTTTAGGGACGGAAGCCGCGGTGGCAGAGCTGGGTGGCACCTACCTTGCCCTAGTCGGGGGAGGGACTGTCTTTCTGGGTCTGATGACCAGCCTGGGAGCTGTCTTACGAGCTACAGGCCGCAGTCAGCTGCCCATGTATGTCAGCCTCTTTAGCAATGTCCTCAATGCCGCCCTGTCAGCCCTTGCTGTTTTTGTGCTAGGCTGGGGCGTGGTGGGAGTGGCGGTGGGGACAATCTTGTCTCGGTTAGTTGGTATGCTCATCTTGGCCAGTCAGATCCGTGACCAGATTGGACCTTTAACATTTGGTATTAGTAAGGACCTGTTACGATTGGCGCTGCCTGCTGCTGGGGAGCGCCTGGTTATGCGGGCTGGAGATGTGGTCATTGTAACACTCATTGTTACCCTGGGGACCAACGTTGTCGCGGGAAACTCGATTGGTGAAACCTTGACCCAGTTCAACTATATGCCTGGGATGGGAATTGCGACTGCGACGGTCATTCTCATTGCTCATGCCAAGGGGCAGGGGCAGCTCAAATCGGTACAGAAAATTGCTCGTGCTAGCTTCATCTTGTCGCTGGTTTTGATGCTTTTGGTGTCTGGCGGTATTTATCTCTTTGGTGACCAGCTGACGGGGTTTTTCACGACGGATAGTCTTGCTAGATCAGCTAGCTTGGTCGTTATTCTCTATGCCTTTCTTGGGACACCCATGACAGCAGGGACCTTGATTTACACGGCTGTCTGGCAGGGTCTGGGCAATGCTAGGCTGCCTTTTTACGCTACCTTTTTTGGCATGTGGGTTATCCGCATAGGGCTTGGTTACCTATTGACCGCGCAGCTGGGACTCGGTGTGGCAGGTGTCTGGCTCGCCACTAATATGGACAACTTGTTCCGCTGGGTCTTACTATTTATTATCTATAAGAAAAAAGGAAAGGAATTTGTCTGAGGGCGGGTTTCTTTTTGTCTAGAAGCTTAGGGCTGAAAATGATATAATGGAGGAAAGCTGTGAAAGGGAGAGTGGTCATGCGGGCAGTCGGCCGAGCAAATGGAAAAATTATCCTTATGGGCGAGCATGCAGTGGTCTACGGACAGCCTGCCCTGGCTATGCCGTTTTCTGCTGTCGGCATCGAGGCGGTTGTGACTGATGGTGCGGAGGCCTTGAGCGTGTCCTGCGCCTTTTATGAGGGGCTGGTCCACCAGATGCCCAAGGTCTGGGAGAGCCTCAAGCACGCCATTCGTTTTTCACTCTATCGGATTGGGGCGCCGTCAGATCCTGGTATTCACATCGAGATTGTCTCCAGTATTCCTGCGGAGCGGGGGATGGGCTCCAGTGCGGCAGTGGCAGTCGCGGTAGCACGGGGGCTCTTTGCCTATTACGGAAAATACTTGAGCGATAGCGAACTGTGGGATATCGTTCAGTCTTCGGAAAAAATTGCTCATGGAAATCCATCAGGTATCGATGCGGCGACGACCAGTGGCCAGCAGCCAGTCTTTTTCATTAAAGGGCAGCCTGTTGAGAAAATTGCCGTCAACCTAGATGCCTGCTTAGTCGTGGCAGATACTGGCGTGACGGGCAATACTCGTGAGGCCATCAAGAACGTAGAGACTTTGCTAATTCAGCAGAAAGAAGCTAGAAATTGGATAATGCAGCTTGGTCAGTTGACAAGGTCAGCGAAAGATTTTCTAGCTAGCCATGAGTCTGTTCGTCTTGGGGAGCTGATGGATCAAGCGCAAAGTTTGCTGGAGCAACTAGGTGTGTCAGACCCCGCTTTAGAAAAATTGATTGGTGCTGCGCGGGACGCGGGGGCACTTGGGGCCAAGCTGACAGGCGGTGGCCGAGGTGGCTGTATGATTGCTCTGGCGAGTGATGAGAAAAATGCTCAAACCGTCCAATCTGCCCTTCAAAAAGCGGGGGCCAAGCAAACCTGGATACAATACTTAGGAGACCAAGGATGAAACGAATCGGGAGAGCACGTGCTCACACCAACATTGCCCTGATCAAGTACTGGGGCAAGCGAGATAAGGAGCTTTTTTTGCCCATGAATTCCAGCCTGTCGCTGACGCTGGATGCTTTTTACACAGATACCAAGGTGACCTTTGATGACCGGCTGACAGCTGACGCCTTTGTCCTTAATGGTCAGGAGCAGTCAGCAGACGAAGTAGTGAAAATCAGCCGTTTTTTGGACCTCTTTCGGAAGGAAATGGGTCTTGCAACCTATGCACGTGTGGAAAGTCTCAACTTTGTCCCGACTGCTGCGGGGTTGGCCAGTTCTGCCTCTGCCTTTGCGGCTTTGGCGCTGGCAGTGGACGATGCTCTGCAGCTAAATTTGGACCGCCAGTTGCTCTCTACCTATGCCAGACGAGGCTCTGGCTCCAGCACCCGTAGTCTCTTTGGTGGATTTGTCGAGTGGCAGATGGGAACGGGCAGCCTGGATTCTATGGCGGTGCCTGTGGATGATGCAGACTGGGACATTGGCATGCTGGTCCTTGCGGTCAATACGGCTCAGAAAAAAGTGGCCAGCCGAGTCGGCATGGAGCACACAGTAGCCACTTCGACCTTTTATGATGCCTGGGTGACCAGCAGTGCCCAGGATTTGGCAGCTATCAAAACTGCCATCGCCCAGCACAATTTTTCAAAAGTAGGGGAAATCGCAGAGCATAACGGCATGAAAATGCACGCCACAACTCTATCTGCTAACCCGCCCTTCACCTACTGGTCAGCTGACAGCGTTCGGGCTCAAGAAGCCGTCCGCCAAGTGCGGGAGGAGACAGGACTAAAAGCCTATATGACCATGGATGCAGGGCCGAATGTCAAGGTTCTCTGTCGTGCTAGTCAGATGGCAGAGCTACGGGATCGGCTATCGGTCCTTCTGTCTGACATCTCCATCATCTCATCAAAACCAGGTGATGGCGCGCGTGTCTTGACTGAGGCAGAATGGCAGGAGTCGCAGACAGCTTTTGAGGCGAGGTCAGAGTCATGAGTGTGATGTTTCAAGCGCCAGGCAAACTCTACCTAGTCGGGGAATATGCCGTAGTAGAGGCAGGCTATCCAGCTGTTATCGCAGCCATTGACCGCTATGTGACAGTCAAAATCGAAACCGCCGTGGTCGCCACCATCTGGTCTACCCAGCAAAAAAATCTGACTGTTAATTGGGAGCGAGATGAGGAAGGGAAGATTTGTGTAGACAAAGACCATCCCTACGCTCTGCTTGTGTCTGCTCTGCAGGTGACGGAAGATTACCTGTACCAGTCTGGGGTGACGATTTCAGAAAGCTATGCGGTGGCCATCACCAGTCAGCTGGATCATGATGAGTCAGGGCACAAGTACGGGCTAGGCTCATCGGGTGCGGTGACGGTAGCAGTAGTTGGCGCTGTTTTGGCTCACTATGGCGTCAGCCTTTCCCCGCTTCACCTCTATAAGCTGGCCGTTCTGTCTCAGCTGGAGCTAGGTATGACGGGGTCTTTCGGAGATATTGCAGCTTCTAGCTTTGGAGGAGTGGTGGCCTATCGTTCGCCTGATCGAAAATGGTTGCAATCTGTCCTGTCCGAAAAAGATGTGGCAGCTATTCTAGCTGCAGACTGGCCAGGGCTAGACATCAAGCGCCTTTCTCTGCCAGCTGGTTTGGAACTCTTGATTGGCTGGACGGGCTCTGCGGCCTCAACTGCAAACTTAGTTGAGACTGTATCCGATTGCAGACAGACTGACGACAAAGAGCAAGTCCACCAGCAGTTTTTAGCTACTTGCCGTACTTGTGTGGAAAGTTTTATCCGCGCCTGTCAGACTGAAAACCTCAAACAAGTCTATGCTGCAGTCAATGAAAATCGTCGTTTGTTGTTAGATTTTGCGAAAGGTATGGACTTGGTCATCGAAACCCCAGCTCTTACCCAACTCTGCGAGCTTGCCTTGGCGGCAGGGGCTGTTGCCAAATCCTCTGGAGCAGGCGGAGGCGATTGCGGAATTGCCTTTTCGACGAGTGACAACCAAAAAGAAGAAATTTACCAGGCCTGGCAAGCAGCGGGAATTCTCCCCTTGCCATTTAACATTGCGCCAACTTATCAAGGAGACTAAGTATGGGACAGACTGTCCAAGACCGAAAAGACCAGCACATCAGCCTGGCCAATCAACAGTATAACTCTGCCTCCAGTAGAGATTTTGAAGCGCTGCGTTTTGTCCACCAATCCCTGCCCCAGATGGGTGTGGCAGATGTAGACTTGACTGCTCAGTTGGTAGGATTGAAGATGGCTGTGCCTTTTTACATCAATGCCATGACAGGTGGCAGCGAACGTACCGGCCGCATCAATCAACTGCTGGCCATGGTAGCCCGAGAATACCGAGTTCCTATTGCTTCAGGATCTGTATCTGCTGCCCTCAAAGACCCTAGTCTGGCAGCCTCTTTCCGTATTCTTCGGCAGGAAAATCCAGATGGCCTCATCTTTGCCAATTTAGGTGCCCACCACGACCTAGAAAATGCCAAGCGTGCTGTTGACTTACTGGAGGCAGATGGCCTGCAACTCCATGTCAATGCACCCCAGGAGCTGGTCATGCCTGAGGGTGACCGTGACTTTTCGGATTGGCTGACCAATATTGAGTCCATCGTGGCAGAGCTTTGTGTCCCTGTCATTGTTAAGGAAGTGGGATTCGGCATGTCGCGTGAGACGGTGGTGCAGCTGGCTTCCGTTGGTGTGCAGACGGTGGATATATCTGGCCAGGGTGGCACGGATTTTGCTTTGATTGAAAATGGCCGTCGGACTGGTAGCAAGGTAGATTATCTCAATGGCTGGGGTCAGTCGACCGTCATCTCTTTACTTGAAGCCTTCTCGCTCCCAGAAGAAGGACGACCAGGTGTCCTGGCTTCAGGCGGGGTGAAAAATCCCTTGGATGTGGCAAAATGCGTGGCTCTGGGAGCGGACGCAGTTGGTCTGTCAGCACGTTTCTTACAGCCGGTCAAAGACGGCAAGTCACTGGACACAGCAATAGCTGACATGGGAAACTTCATCGATGAGCTCAAAATTGTCATGACCGTGCTAGGTGCTCGAAAAGTGTCTGACCTGCGCAACAAGGATCTCGTCATCGGGGCGGAGGCCCGTGACTGGTGTCTGGCCCGAGGCATCGACTGGCAGTCCTATGCCAATCGCTCGCACCATTTCCAAAAAGCATAAACGTTCGGAAATTAACAAAAATGAGTCGTAAAAGACTCTTTTTGTTTGGTTTAAATGTAAAAAAATGAATAAATATGATAAAATAGAAAAAAAGAATCTGGAGGCTTGAGATGAAAGCAATCGTGACAGTGGTCGGAAAAGACGGTAAAGGAATCGTGGCAGGAGTTGCTGGAAAATTGGCAGAATTGAACCTTAATATTGATGATATTTCACAGACAGTTTTGGATGAGTTTTTCACCATGATGGCGGTGGTGTCGTCTGATGAGAAGAAGGATTTTACAGAGATTCGTTCTCAATTGGAAAGCTTTGGCGAAACCTTGAACGTCAAAATCAACATCCAAAGCTCTGCTATTTTCGACGCTATGCACAACTTGTAAGAGAGGATTTTAAAATGGATATTAGACAGGTTACTGAAACCATCGCCATGATCGAAGAGCAGAACTTCGACGTGAGGACCATTACCATGGGAATTTCCCTCCTCGACTGTATCGATCCAGATATCGACCGTGCTGCTGAGAAGATTTACAATAAAATCGTCTCTAAAGCTAAAAACTTGGTGGCTATCGGTGATGAGATTGCGGCTGAATTAGGGATTCCTATTGTCAATAAGCGCGTGTCGGTGACGCCTATCGCTATCATCGGGGCTGCAACGGATGCGACTGATTATGTGCCTCTAGCTAAGGCCCTTGACCGTGCAGCCAAGGCAGTTGGCGTCAACTTTATCGGTGGTTTTTCTGCCTTGGTGCAAAAAGGTTACCAAAAAGGGGACGAAATCCTCATTAACTCAATTCCACGTGCCTTGGCTGAGACCGACTTTGTCTGCTCGTCAGTCAATATCGGCTCCACCAAGACGGGTATCAACATGACAGCTGTCCGTGACATGGGACGTGTCATTAAGGAAGCGTCAGCCCTTGACCCAATGGGGCCTGGGAAATTGGTCGTTTTTGCCAATGCAGTTGAGGACAATCCATTCATGGCAGGTGCCTTCCACGGTGTCGGTGAAGCTGACGTGGTCATCAATGTCGGTGTTTCCGGACCTGGCGTTGTCCAACGAGCCATTGAAAAAGTCCGTGGCAAAAGCTTTGATGTCCTGGCTGAGACGGTCAAGAAAACAGCCTTCAAGATTACCCGTGTCGGTCAATTGGTCGGTCAATTAGCCTCTGAACGCCTGGGTGTCGAGTTTGGTATCGTTGACTTGTCTCTGGCGCCAACGCCTGCAGTCGGTGATTCAGTCGCTCGCGTACTTGAGGCTATGGGATTAGAAGTAGTCGGTACCCACGGGACGACAGCTGCGCTGGCCCTGCTCAATGACGCTGTCAAAAAAGGCGGCATCATGGCTTGTAACCAGGTCGGCGGACTATCTGGTGCCTTCATCCCTGTTTCTGAGGATGAGGGGATGATCGCAGCCGTTCAGTCTGGCCACATTAACTTGGAAAAATTGGAAGCCATGACTGCCATCTGTTCGGTTGGTCTGGACATGATCGCCATCCCAGCTGACACACCTGATACGACTATAGCAGCTATGATTGCCGACGAAGCAGCTATCGGTGTTATCAACCAGAAAACCACAGCGGTCCGCATCATCCCTTATGGGGAAGTGGGGGATATGCTAGAACTGGGTGGTCTTCTTGGCTACGCTCCTGTCATGAAGGTCAATGCAGCCTCATCAGCTGACTTCATTGCGCGTGGTGGTCAGATTCCAGCCCCTGTGCATTCCTTTAAGAACTAAGACCATAAAACGTTTGCGGTTAAGCAAGCGTTTTTTGATTTTCGTGATATAATAGAAAGAAGAAAATTCAAGAATAGGGAGACCGATATGACTGAAACGAGACTCTACATTTCTCGCCATGGGAAAACCATGTTTAATACGATTGGCCGTGTGCAGGGCTGGTGTGATACTCCGCTAACTAAGTTTGGTGAAGAGGGGATTCGTGAACTTGGGCTAGGACTCAAGGACGCTGGATTGGATTTTAAGATAGCTGTTTCCTCTGATTTGGGGCGGACTGTCCAGACTATTACGATTGCTCAGCGGGAGCTCGGGATTTTGGGGCAGATTCCCTATTATCAAGACAAGCGCATCCGTGAGTGGTGCTTCGGTAGCTTTGAGGGCATGTATGACGTGGAGCTCTTTAGCGGCGTCCTCCCTCGCATCAGCGGGATCGTTGACGCGGACAATATGAGCTTCGAAGAGATTGCAAATGGCGTCTTCGAGTCTGATTCTGCTAACTGGTCTGAGCCTTGGGATGTTTTGAAAAATCGGATTTTGGATGGCTTCACATCAATTGCCAAAGACTTGGAGGCAAAAGGTGGAGGGAACGCCCTGGTCGTTAGCCACGGCATGACCATTGCGACGCTGGTCAATCTCCTTGAGCCAGAACGACCAAAAAATCTATCTCTGGACAACGGATCCATCACGACTCTCCTCTACAAAGACGGGCACCTTACTGTAGAAGGAGTCGGTGACCTTTCCTACCGCCATCGTGGCGCTCAAATTATTGCACAAGAACAATAAAGGTCAAACAGTCGAAAAAATCGGCTGTTTTTTCTTGACAAATATATCGCAATACGATATAGTGATTATATCGAATCACGATGCATCGAATTTCGAGAGGAAGAGCTATGAAAGATAAAATCAAAAAAGTCTATGTACCCATGACCGAGACTGCTTTCTATATTCTCTTTGCTTTGCAAGAGGAGCGGCATGGCTACGACATTACTCAACGAACCAAGGAAATGACAGCAGGACAGGTCGTTATTAGCCCTGGTACGATGTACGGGACGCTTGCCAAGATGGAAAAGGACGGGCTTATTACCTTTGTCCGTGAGGAGGCTAAGAGAAAATTCTACCGCATCACTGACCTTGGACGAGAAGTACTGAATCTTGAACTAGCCCGTATTGAGCGGCTATATAAAAATAGCAAGGGGAAATCTTATGAAGACTAAAACGGAGTGGAAACTCTTTTTCATCACTGATTATGAAAAGGAAGCTGCCTACCTGACAGCTATGCATGCTAAGGGATGGAAATTGACGGGGATTACAGCTCGGATGTTTTACCATTTTGAAGCCTGTCCGAAAGAAGAAGTGGTCTATCAGCTGGACTTCCGCCAGCAAGAGAAAGCTGCAAGAGAAGGCTATCTCCAATTTTACGCAGACTATGGCTGGGAGCATGTGGCGGATTGCAATCACTTTTCTATCTTTCGAAAAAGTGTTGCAGACGGGGAAGTCGAGATTTACGATGATAATGGCAGCAAGTTGGAGATGTTGAAACGGATTTTTTACAGTCGGTTCCTATTTGCCTTTGCTATGTATCTCTTTGCCATGGCAGGCAGTATCAGACTACACCCTAGTTTTTCGCTCGGAGTTTCTGTCATCATGCTGCCCTTACTGGTTTATGTAGCAGTTCGTTTTTACAAAATCCGTCAACAATTGAAATGAGAATACATGACTAAAAAAACTCAAAAATTACTGTTTATTTTGCTATTCAATATATTCACATTTGCTTTTTATGTAATGCCCCGAGTAGCCTTTCCGTTGGAAGATTTCTGGGATTGGTCAATACTAATTCTAGCAGTCATCCAACTAATGCTCCTGTTTATACTGATGCGGAGCATCTTCGTTATCAGCAAAAAATAGGATACTAACATGAAAAGCAGTAAGTTTTGAATAATAACTTGGTTGAAGACAAACTAAAAGGGCGGCGAGTAGCCCTTTTTGCCTTGCTGTGATAGAATAGCACTATGAAAAGTTTGAATGATAGTCTTTCTGTTTTACCTGGCATTGGACCAAAATCAGCCGAAAAATTTTCTCAATTAGGGATTTTCACCATAAAAGATCTCCTGCTATATTTTCCTTTCCGCTTTGAAGATTTTAAGGCAAAATCTGTCCTGGATCTGCTGGATGGAGAAAAGGCCGTGATTGTTGGGGAGGTTGTCCGTCCGGCTGCAGTTCAGTATTTTGGCTTTAAGCGCAATAAGCTCGCTTTTTCGATTCGACAGGGTGAGGTCGTCATCTCAGTTTCCTTTTTCAACCAGCCCTATTTGGCGGATAGGATTGAGGTTGGGCAGACGATTGCCATTTTTGGGAAATGGGATAAGAAAAAAGCAGCTGTCACAGGGATGAAAATACTGGCTCAGCAAAACGATGAGATGGAGCCAGTTTACCACCTCAGTGCTGGCATCCGCCAAGCTTCACTCCAAAAAATGATAAAGACAGCCTTGGCTCAAGGTTACGCAGACCTTCTTGAAGAAAATCTATCCCAACATTTGCTGGCTCGCTATCACTTGCTACCGAGGCAAGCCGCTGTAAGAGCTATGCATTTTCCCAAAGATACTGCTGATTATCGGCAAGCGTTGAGGCGGGTAAAGTTTGAAGAATTGTTTTATTTTCAATTAGCCCTCCACGATTTAAAGTCTGCAGACAAGCAGACTGGAAGTGGTCTGTCGATTGTTTACAAGAGCCAGCTCCTGGATGAAAAAATCTCCGCTTTACCCTTTGCTCTGACAAATGCTCAAAAGAAAGCCTTATATGAAATTCTGGCGGATATGGCATCGGACAGGCATATGAATCGACTTTTACAGGGGGATGTTGGATCTGGGAAGACGGTGGTTGCAGGTCTCGCTATGTATGCCGCTTACACAGCTGGTATGCAATCAGCCCTGATGGTACCGACTGAAATCTTGGCGGAACAGCATTATGAAAGTTTGCAAAGTCTTTTTCCAGAGCTATCGATTGCTTTATTGACAGGTGGCATGAAAGCTGGCCCGCGAAAGACGGCTCTAGCTGCGATAGCGTCTGGTCAGGTGGACATGGTAGTTGGGACCCATGCCCTCATTCAAGACGGAGTCGCCTACCACAAACTTGGCCTAGTCATCACAGATGAACAGCACCGGTTTGGTGTCAACCAACGCCGCATTTTTCGCGAAAAAGGGGAGAATCCAGATGTCTTGATGATGACGGCTACCCCTATTCCACGGACCTTGGCCATTACTGCCTTTGGGGAGATGGATGTTTCCATTATTGATGAATTACCTGCGGGTCGCAAGCCAATCATTACCCGCTGGGTCAAGCATGAACAGTTACCCGTCGTTTTAGAATGGCTGGATAAGGAATTAGCTAAAGGTGCTCAAGTGTATGTGGTGTCCCCTTTAATTGAGGAGTCGGAAAGCCTAGACTTGAAAAACGCCATCGCTCTGGAAGAGGACTTGCAAGCCTACTTCGGAGAAAGAGCGTCGATTGCCCTCTTACATGGGAAAATGAAAAATGAAGAAAAAGATGCCATCATGCAGGAATTTAAGGCTGGCAATACCGACATTCTTGTCTCCACAACGGTCATCGAGGTCGGGGTCAATGTACCCAATGCAACCGTGATGATGATTATGGATGCAGACCGTTTTGGTCTGAGTCAATTGCATCAGCTACGTGGTCGAGTAGGTCGCGGGGACAAGCAGTCTTACACCGTCTTAGTGGCCAATCCAAAGACAGATTCTGGCAAGCGGCGAATGAAAATCATGACCGAAACGACAGACGGTTTTGTTCTAGCTGAGGAAGATTTGAAAATGCGAGGAGCAGGAGAAATTTTCGGGACTCGTCAATCAGGTCTCCCTGAATTTCAGGTAGCAGATATCGTAGAGGATTTTGCGATTTTGGAAGAAGCACGAAAGGTGGCGGCAACTATTACAGCTGAGAAAAACTGGAAAGAAAATCCAGCCAACCAGCTTTTAGTGCCCAACCTGCAGGAACGAGATGAATTGGATTAGCAGATGTGTCTTGATAATAATCAAAAAACGCATGAAATTCTGTTTGATGGACAGTTAGTTCATGCGTTTTACTCGTTTTTAGCCTTCTATGTAGTCTGTGAGTGCTTGCCCGTGCAATCCTGCATTGAGTGCAATCAGGAGCTTGAGTCGGGCTTTGGCAGCATTGAGTTCCTTGACAAAAAGGATGCCTGCGGCTTGCAGTTGTACGCCACCACCCACATAATTGTAGACTGGTTCGGCGATGCCGTTGAAACAACGAGAGACCAGCACTACTGGGATGTTTCTAGCCATAAATTGCTGAAGAATCGGGAGAACATCAGGTGGGAGATTCCCAGCACCCAGTGCTTCAATGACGAGCCCGTCAATATCATGCTCAAGGAGACTATCGAGGAGCAGAGTATCCATATCTGCATAGGCCTTGATGATGGGGACAAGTCCCGCTACTTTTTCTAGGTCAAATCGGACGCGAGGTTCGGCATTTTTAAAATAGAGGATTTCTCGCTTAGTGGCTAAACCCAAGGGTCCATGTGTGGGGGTCTGAAAGGTTGAAACGTTTGTAGTATGGGTTTTGGTGACATATTTTGCAGCGTGGATTTCATCATTCATGACGACGAGGACTCCCTTATCGGCTGACTTATCGTCAGCGGCGACACGAAGAGCAGTCAGGTAGTTGTAGATGCCGTCACTACCAAGTTCGTTAGAAGACCGCATGGCACCTGTCAGGACAAGCGGTTTTTCTGGGACGGCCATCGTATCGAGGAAATAAGCTGTCTCTTCCAGCGTATCTGTCCTATGTGTGATCACAAAACCATCGAAATTGCTCGCCTCTGCCTTGATTTTTTGATAGAGAGCCATCATGTGCTCCACGCGGATATGAGGGCTGGGCAAATTGAGAAAATCAATCGCGGTGACAGTAACTTGCTCAAAAGGGGAAGAAACATGTGTCATCGGATTGGTCTGACTGGATGCGACATGCCCTCGCTCGTCAGCCTGCATCGAGATGGTCCCACCAGTATGCAAAACAAGTATTTTTTTCATAATTTTTTCAATTCTTTCAAAATAATGCTATACTAATTGTAACATAAAAGGGAAAGGACGGTGGCTGACATGGCGGTCAAAGCGGTATTTTTCGATATTGATGGAACCTTGCTGACAGATGCACGCAATGTTAGCCAATCGACCATCACAGCTATCAATGAACTCAAAAAAGCAGGTATTCTGGTTGGCCTGGCGACAGGTCGTGGACCGCGCTTTTTGCTTCAGTACATGGCGGCTCTGGGTCTTGATGTGGCCGTTGCCTACAACGGTCAGTATATCCTTTCTAGGGAAAAAGTCCTCTTTGCCAATCCCTTAGCCATTTCTGATATTCAGGAGATGATTGAGTATGCGGATCAGCATCAGAGAGACCTGTCCTTTGGAACAGCGGCTGGTGTCGTCGGTAGCGGGCTGATGAGTTTTGGGAATGGAAATTTAGCCTATAAAATTACAAAATTGATTCCAAATTCGTGGGCTGGTTTTGTGACCTTTCTCTTCAATCAAATTTTACGGCGCATTTCACCCCAGAAATCTGGCAACTTACAGGATTTGCTGACGCAACCAATTTACCAAATGATGGTCATCACGACTCAAAAAGAGAGTCAAAAGCTGGAGGAGCGCTTTGAGCATCTGAGTTTTACAAGGTCTAGTGCCTATGTGGCAGATGTTATCAGCAAGGGACAGTCGAAGCTAGCAGGTATTGCTCGTGTCGGTGACTTATATGGATTTGACACATCAGAAGTGATGGCTTTTGGAGATTCGGACAATGATATGGAAATGCTGTCTGGTGTCGGCTATGCGATTGCCATGGGAAATGGCACCAAGCGATTGAAAAAAATTGCAACCTATGTGACAGCATCCAACAATAAAGATGGTATTTTTCAAGCCATCAAGAAATTTGGACTTGTAAAAGGGGGAAACGATGTTTCAGAGTGAAGACCAACAATTCAATCAGGTAAAGACTTTTCACCGAGTGATGGACGGAGAAAGCCAAGAAACGGTTCAACCCTATAACCGCGAGTATGCAGGGCATCGGGCAGATTTTAAGATAGAAGAAATCGTCGAATTTATCCATGCGACAGCGGCTAATCAGGAGGAATTTACCAACTCGTTAGCTGAATTGCACACTGCGATTGACAAGGCCGCTGCAAAAATTACGAGTAAGAAGGACTTTTCACCCTCAATAGTGGGGCAAATCGATGCCTTGGTTGACCTGCTTTACTTGACTTACGGCTCTTTTGCCCTGATGGGAGTTGATCCCAAGCCATTTTTTGACATTGTGCATGTTGCCAATATGGGAAAAATTTTTCCAGACGGAACAGCCCATTACCACCCAGTGACTCATAAGATTTTGAAACCAGACGACTGGGAAGAAAAATATGCGCCAGAAGGACGGATAGCCGAAGAATTGGAGAGACAGAAAA
>CAUTON010000022.1:0-16653 GCA_963539895.1 uncultured Streptococcus sp.
CACATATTAGTCGGATTTTAAGAGCCTTATGATGTTGTGAATACAGGTTCTTAGAAAAAGAGCTAGAACGCCCACATAGTTTGGTGGTCGCTCGACGGATTTATCAGTAAGTGAAGTAAAGGGAGAATGCCATGAAGGACTTCTATAAGCAAAAAGCATTCTATTTGATTTTATCTCTGATTTGAATTGCCTGTTTTTGGTTTTTCCATCTTGGGATAGCCGTTATCTATTTCTACCTGTAGTTTTCTATTATTTTACAGCAGAGATTATTATTGAATATTTTATCAATAGGAAAAAATAAGCTGCAGAACAGGAATTTTCTCCTTAATAACGGTCAATACACTCGTCTCAATACAAAATAAAAGCGAACGATTGCCATACTGATTGCCAGTATCTCAGTCGTCCGCTTTTTAGATTGTGTGGTTAATTTCAAGTTTTATTTTCCGCTAAAGACAGGGAAGAAGGAGTATTCGCCATAGTCGGTAAATTGGATAGTTTTGAGCGTTGCCAAGTCCTGGTCTGAAATTGTAAAATCAAGGCTCGCATTCGACGCCATGTGGTCGGGATTAGCTGTCTTGGGTAGGGCTACCAGACCGAGTTGGAGCACGTATTTGATGCAGAGTTGAGCGACAGAGACGCCATACTTGTCCGCCATCGCTGTAATATCAGCACTCTTAAGGGCCTCGCCGTGGGCGATTGGAGAATAGGCTTCAACCAAGATATCATTGTCTTTGCAGAAGTTGATTAGTTCAAGTGGCGTATTGCCGACATGGGTCAAAATTTGATTGACGGCTGGTTTGACAGTGCCGTTTTCCAAGATGTTTTGCAGGTCAGGAATAAGGAAATTGGACAAGCCGATTGATTTGATCTTGCCAGCTTTTTGAGCATCTTCCAAGGCCCGCCAAGCTTCCAAGTTGCCCGTATCGAAATTCTTGTCACTGGCCCGCCACTCAGCCCAAGGTTGTGGACTGTGGATAATCATGAGGTCGATGTAATCCAGCTCCATTTTGGCCAGCGTTTCGTCGATAGACTTGCTGGCAGCATCATAGTTTTTGTGCTCTGCAGCGACCTTGCTGGTCACGAAGATATCTTCACGGGGGATACCCGCAGTACGAATACCTTCGCCAACTCCAGCTTCATTACCATAGGCTTGAGCCGTATCGATGTGACGGTAGCCGAGAGCCAGCGCTTGACGGACAGCTTCAGCCACTTCAGCATCATCAATCATCCAAGTTCCCAGCCCTAATTGTGGGATGGAGTTGCCATCATTCAGAGTAAATGTATCTACCATAGTCGGCCTCTTTTCTAAGATTTTATGCTATTTATTATAGACCTATTTGGTTTCAATGTCGAATACTTATTACACATATCCAAAATGCTTTTTGAGTATATCTTATAGAGGTGATAATAACATCTTTCAACTGCTCAGTCGAGGTTTGCTGTGCTATACTTTGCAATAATATCTGATACAGGTTTGCCTTTGGCTAGCCGGTCGATGAGCTTGTCTAGGCGGCGGATGTCCTGCATGAGGGGGGCGTCGAGGGTTTCGATTTGGACGCCACAGATTTTTCCTGTGATGTGGATACGGTCAGCCGCTAGACGCGGTGCTTTCAAGAAAAAATCACCATAAGTCAATCCTTCATCATCTGCCAGCAGGGCTAGGATAGCTGAGGGGTCGTAGCCAGTCAACCAGGCGGTCAAGTCAGCCACCTCTTCTTTTGTACGGCCTTTACGCTCCGCTTTTGTTACCAAAGCCTGAAAAACGCTAGCAAAGCTCATAGAATAAATGCGATGAGTCATGGGAATTCTCCAAGTCTTTTGATCCAGTATACCACAAGTCCCAATTTGGCGAGAATCACAAGTCTCAGGAGCCTGTTCTGGGCTAATCCATGCTATAATAGACTTATGACAAACAAGAATAAATTACTATTGATTGACGGTTCGTCCGTTGCTTATCGGGCCTTCTTTGCGCTGTATAATCAGATTGATCGCTTCAAGAGTAGCACGGGGCTCCACACCAATGCTATCTACGGTTTCCACCTCATGCTCAACCATCTTATGGAGCGGGTGCAGCCGACTCACATTTTGATTGCCTTTGATGCGGGCAAAACGACCTTCCGCACAGAGATGTTTGCGGACTACAAGGCTGGTCGGGCCAAGACCCCTGATGAGTTTCGGGAGCAGCTACCCTATATTCGCCAGATGCTGACGGCCATGGGAATTCGCTACTACGATTTGGTCAATTATGAGGCGGACGATATTATCGGGACCTTAGACAAGATGGCCGAGCGGACGGAAGAGCCTTACAATGTTGTGATTGTCAGTGGGGACAAGGACTTGATCCAGCTGACAGATGACAATACCATCGTTGAGATTTCCAAAAAAGGGGTGGCTGAGTTTGAAGAATTTACCCCAGCCTACCTGATGGAAAAAATGGGAATCAGCCCTGCCCAATTTATCGACCTCAAGGCTCTGATGGGAGACAAATCGGACAATATCCCTGGCGTGACCAAGATTGGGGAGAAGACTGGTCTTAAGCTCCTCCATGAGTACGGGAGCCTGGAAGGAATTTACGAGCATATTGATGAATTCAAGGCTTCTAAGATGAAGGAAAACCTCGTCAACGATAAGGAACAGGCCTTTTTATCCAAGACGCTCGCCACTATCAACACGCAGGCACCGATTGAGATTGGCTTGGAAGATACGGTGTACAATGGGCCAGATGTAGCAGCCCTGTCTACCTTCTACGACGAGCTAGATTTCAAGCAATTTAAGGCTCAATTAGCTTCAAAAGCGGAGCCAGCCGAAGAAGTGCCCGTCCAAGTAACCCTTGTGCAGGAAGTTACTGATGAGATGCTAGCTGAAAATGACTTCTTCTATGTAGAAATCCTGGGTGAAAATTACCACAAGGAAGAAATCGTAGGCCTAGCTTGGGGGCATGAGGGCCAGATCTACGCAGGTCCCGCTGCTTTGTTGGCACAAGAGCCGCTGCGCAAGTTTCTTGAAACGTCAACGATTAAGACCTACGACTACAAACGGACCAAGGTCCTTCTTCACAGGCAAGGAATCGACCTCCGACAGGCTACCTTTGATAGTCGCCTTGCCAAATACCTCTTGTCCACCGTCGAAGACAACGAGCTGTCCACCATTGCCCAACTCTACGGGGAGACCGCGCTAGCCAGCGATGAAGAAGTGTACGGAAAAGGTGCCAAACGTGCCTTACCAGAAGAGTCCGTCCTCTATCAGCATCTGGCTAAAAAAATACAGGTCCTTATCGAGACAGAACCTGTCATGTTGAACCAATTGACAGCTCATCAACAGCTCGACCTTCTCTTTGAGATGGAATTGCCCCTGGCCAATGTCCTCGCTAAGATGGAAATCGCTGGTATCAAGGTCAACGGTGGCACACTAGCTGAAATGGCCATTGAAAACCAAGTGACGATTGAGAAGTTGACCCAAGAAATCTATGACTTAGCTGGTCAAGAATTTAATATCAATTCACCCAAGCAATTGGGGACCATTCTCTTTGAAGACATGGGCTTGCCGCAGGAATACACCAAGAAAACCAAAACGGGCTACTCGACTGCGGTTGATGTCCTCGAGCGCTTGGCACCGATTGCCCCTATTGTTTCTAAAATCTTAGAATTCCGCCAAATCAGCAAACTTCAGTCCACCTACGTCATCGGACTACAGGACTCGATCATGCCTGACGGGAAAATTCACACTCGCTACGTGCAAGACTTGACCCAGACCGGTCGTCTATCTAGCGTAGACCCCAACTTGCAAAATATTCCTGTCCGCTTGGAGCAGGGACGCTTGATTCGCAAGGCTTTTGTTCCATCTTTGGAGGATGCTGTCTTGCTCAGTTCGGATTACTCACAGATTGAGCTGCGGGTCCTGGCCCATATTTCTGGCGACGAGCACCTGATTGCTGCCTTTCAGCGCGGGGAAGACATCCATACAGCTACCGCCATGCGGGTCTTTGGTATTGAAAAAGCTGAAGACGTGACGGCCAATGACCGTAGGAACGCTAAAGCGGTCAATTTCGGTGTGGTCTACGGGATTTCTGATTTTGGCTTGGCCAATAATCTGGGCATCAGCCGTAAAGCCGCAAAACGCTACATTGATACCTACTTTGAACGCTTCCCAGGCATTAAAGACTATATGGAGCGTATCGTCCGTGAAGCCAAGGATAAGGGCTATGTCGAGACGATTTACCATCGCCGCCGCGAATTACCAGATATCAATGCTCGTAATTTCAACCTGCGCAACTTTGCGGAGCGCACCGCCATCAACTCACCAATTCAAGGTAGTGCAGCAGACATTCTCAAGGTGGCCATGATTAACCTAGACAAAGCCTTGGTCGCAGCTGGCTACCAGACCCGCATGTTGCTACAAGTGCATGACGAAATTGTCCTTGAAGTACCGAAATCAGAATTAGCTGACGTTGAACAATTGGTCAAAAAAACCATGGAATCAGCCATCGAGCTGGCAGTTCCATTGCTGGTGGATGGTAATGCTGGCGACACTTGGTATGAAGCCAAGTAGGAGAATGGTATGAAAGAGAAATTCCCTTTTACCTACTATCTACTTCGCTACATGCTGGCCTTTTTAGCCGTTATACTTGGTCTTACCATCCTGCTGATGCTGCTTGTCCTGTAAATGTGAACTAACAAAAAAGAGTCTGGGACAAAAGTACTTCCCAGACTCAATTTTTGTAAATTCAACTTAATAGTCGCAGTGGTTGACTGGGCTCCAATACGCTGATAAATCAGCTTTTACAGCCCTAGTCAACTGTGCGGGGGTGAGACGACAAAATCGAATTTCTGCGTAATTACCGATTTTTGTCTCACTCCCTTTTTACATGCTTTCAGTGTCCCGTGTTTGCTTTTCTGCCTTATCTGGCCTTGTACTTTTCGATACTATCGCGAATCCAGGCTAGTTGCCCTGTCGCACGGTCAATAGCACGGTCCAGAATCAAGGAATGACCAAAATTTTCTTCGATGTCCACTTGACTGGAGAAGAGGAGTCGTCTGCGCTCAAGGAAATTGTCCAACTGCGCAGCTAATAAGCCCTCTTCCTCCTCTAGCAAGGTCAGAATCCGCGAATCTCCAGCATCACGGATGAAAAACATTTTCAAAGAGAACAAATCCTTCTGCATAGGGGCCTCTTTCACAGGGCTCAGGAGCCAATCCGATAGGGCATCACGTCCACTCTCCGTCAGGGAATAGTATTTTTCCTTGGCATTATCAGGATCTGTCGTCTGCAAGACCCAATCGTCGTCCATCATCCGCTTCAGCTCAGGATAAATCTGACTGTGGGACGCCTTCCAAAACTTCCCGATTTCATTCTTAAACTGATTGGTAATCTCTTGCCCCGTCATCGGCTCACTTTGTCCCACCAGTCCCAAGATAATATAAGGCAAAATCCGTTCCTTTGGCATAATCTCCTCCTCAAGTTACAGCTGCTCCCTATTGTACACTATTTTTTTCCTTTGCTCAATGGAAATTGGGAAGGCTTTCAAGCTTTGTGCTATAATAGAGAAAAAAGTCAGGCAGTCGAAAGGGCTTGCGCGTCCAGATTGCCAGAGGAGGCAGTATGACCTATCAGTTTAAAAATCCAAGTCCAGCCATCATCAAGTCTTATCTTGAAGATGCTCACAGAATTGCTATTGTCGGCTTGTCAAATCGGACAGAGACAGCAGCTTACATGGTGGCGAGCTACCTACAAGACCACGGATATGACATCCTCCCAGTGAATCCTAAGCTGGCTGGGGAGACGATTCTCGGCGCGACCGTATACGGCAGCCTCAGTGAAGTGCCAGGTCAGGTAGATATTGTCGATGTCTTTCGTCGCTCAGAGTTCTTACCAGCCGTAGCAGAGGAATTTTTGCAAACAGATGCCAAAATTTTCTGGGCGCAGCTGGGACTTGAAAGCCAGGAAGCAGAAGAAATCTTGCGTGCTGCAGGCCGCAAGGACATTGTCATGAACAAATGTATCAAGATTGAGCATCGAGACCTGTTGGAAGCACATTAAAAAATCACGGCGATGCCGTGATTTTATTATGCGATGAAACCTGGCATGTAGCTAGCCTTAAAGGTACGGTCAGCCCGCACAGCTTCGTAGAAGTGGGCTTGACTGGCGTAATAGTAAGGTGTCACATAGAGCCCTGCTAGTCCAAAGGTGATACCAACGAGGATATTCCAGCCGATGAAGGTCAAATCGAGGACAAACCGCTGCCCCTTGTAACCCTTCATGATACGGCGGCTTTCTTTGATGGTCGCAAAGGCCCCCGTAAAAGTCCCAGTAGCCAACCTGTCATAGAGAACGAAGTCTGTCATGCTATAGGCGTAGTATTGGGGATAAAAAATGACCAAACCGATGATGACAAGGAGCATCCCTCCCAGCAAAAGGCCCCCAATGAGGGTAATTTCGCTATCTGGGATAGCTGAAAGGTCATTGTAGGTCATGGCATAGACCAGAATCCCAGCAAGGGCGAAGATATAAAGCCCAACACCAATCCAAATCACCAGCCCCCAGAGGAAAAGCAAGAATGCTTTGGCCAGATAAGTGAGAAAAATCTTACCAAAATCAGGGTGATTGAAGATGGTCAGGGCATCTTTCCAAGACAAGGCCTCTTTCTGATGACGCAGTGTTGCCATCAGTGCAAAAGAAATGGACAGAGTAATCAGACTGAGCAGGATACCGTATAAAATAGGAAAGGTGAAGCTCGAAAAGATCAAATTAAAGTTTAATTGACTGCCAGTTGTAATCGTATCGACGGAAAAACTCCCCCCACCCGCATAAGACATCACATTCATCAGTATCGAGAGGATGACAGGTACAAGGGCTAGCGTATAGCTGCCCGAAGTCTGTGAGATTGTTTGGCGTGCCTGGGCACGGATTTGACTAATTGAAAATACTTGATACATGGGTACCTCCTTTTTGATTATTTTAGCATAATATTGAATGACAAGCTAGGCTTTTTCTGATAGACTGGATAAGGTTATAAACCTACCAGACTGACTTCTGGCAAGGCTGATCAAAAAACGCAGGACTGTCTTTCCTGCTGTAAGGAGTAACAAGATGACAGCAGATTACCCTATCAAATACCGGTTAATCAAGAAAGAAAAGCACACAGGAGCTCGCTTGGGGGAGATTATCACCCCCCACGGGACCTTCCCAACCCCCATGTTTATGCCCGTAGGGACACAAGCAACGGTCAAGACCATGTCGCCTGAAGAGTTGAAGGAGATGGGCAGTGGTATCATCCTCGCCAACACCTACCACCTCTGGTTGCGCCCAGGAGACGACTTGGTTGCTCAAGCAGGTGGCCTTCACAAATTCATGAATTGGGATCAACCTATCCTCACGGACTCAGGTGGTTTCCAAGTTTATTCATTGGCGGATAGTCGTAACATCACTGAAGAAGGCGTGACCTTCAAAAACCACCTCAATGGTTCAAAAATGTTCTTATCCCCAGAAAAAGCCATTGATATTCAGAACAATCTTGGTTCTGACATCATGATGAGCTTTGACGAGTGTCCGCAATTCTACCAGCCATACGATTACGTGAAGAAATCCATCGAACGCACTAGTCGCTGGGCAGAGCGTGGACTGAAAGCTCACCGTCGTCCGCATGACCAAGGTCTCTTTGGGATTGTGCAAGGTGCTGGATTTGAAGATTTACGGCGCCAATCCGCTGCCGACCTTGTTGCCATGGATTTCCCTGGCTATTCTATCGGTGGTTTGGCCGTTGGGGAGACTCATGAAGAAATGAATGCGGTGCTGGATTTCACAACGCCACTATTGCCTGAAAATAAACCACGTTACCTGATGGGAGTTGGAGCTCCGGATAGTTTAATTGACGGGGTTATTCGTGGGGTGGATATGTTTGACTGCGTCCTGCCGACGCGTATCGCCCGCAACGGCACTTGTATGACCAGCCACGGTCGCTTGGTGGTAAAAAATGCTCAGTTTGCAGAAGATTTCACGCCTCTTGACCATGAATGTGATTGCTACACCTGTAAAAACTACACACGCGCTTACCTGCGTCATCTTCTCAAGGCAGATGAAACCTTCGGTATCCGCTTAACCAGTTACCACAACCTTTACTTCCTCATCAATCTGATGAAAAACGTCCGCGAGGCTATTATGGACGATAACCTTCTCGAATTCCGCCAGGATTTCATGGAGAAATACGGCTACGGGAAGAACGGACGGAATTTTTAGAGACATTTTTCTTTCATCACCTATTAACTGCTAAAAGAGGAGACCATTCTCCTCTTTTTATCTTGTCACCCTGCCCCAGCGATTAAATCGTAAAATAAAGCAATTCTTTTGGTGTATGGGTGAACACTTCAAAGCCATCCTTTGTCACGACGCCACAATCTTCGATGCGGACGCCAACTTTGCCAGGAATGTAGATACCTGGTTCGACAGAGAAGCACATACTTTCTTGGATGACGAGGTTATTGCCTTCCATGATGGATGGAAATTCGTGCACTTCCACACCGAGGCCGTGTCCCAGGCGATGATTGAAGTATTCGCCGTAGCCAGCTTCTTCAATGATGGAACGGGCAGCGCGGTCGATCTCATGAGCAGTCACACCGGGCCGAATCATCTCGATCGCAGCCAGATGAGCCCTTAGACAGAGGTCATAGATTTCTTTTTGGAAGGCGGTCGGCTCTCCCACAGCCACTGTCCGTGTCATATCGGAGGTATAGCCGTTGATTTCGACACCAAGGTCGAAGAGAAGGAGATTGTTGTTTTCGATTGGATTGGTGCCAGGCTCACCGTGGGGGTCTGCGGCGTTATTCCCCGTCAGGACCATGGTATCAAAGCTCATGCGCGTGACGCCGGCCTTTTTCATCCCAAAGTCAATCTTGCTGACGATGTCAGTCTCCGTGACATTTGCGGCAATATGCTCAAAGCCAATCTTCATAGCCTGATCCGCGTAGTCACCTGCAATGTGCATCTTCTCAATCTCGTCGGCTGACTTGATGAGGCGCATGCCTTGAATGAGAGGGGTTAGGTTAACGAAGTCTTCGTTAAAAAGTTCTCTTAAGTTGTAGAACTTTTCGAGGTTGAGATGGTGAAATTCTGCTCCGATACCCTGCAAATCCCTTTTTGGTAGCTGCGCAGCAATCTTTTTCCATGGATTTTCCGAATCAACATAGCCGATAACTGGAAAGTCGACTACTTGGCTAGCCTTATTGACCTCCAGTTGAGGCGTAAAGAGAAAAGGCTCGCTCTTATCAAAGACAAAGAGAAAAAGCTGGCGTTCGTGGGGGTCACAGGCAAAGCCAGTCACGTAATGGATGGTGACAGGGTCCGATAAGATAGCGAGTTGTAGTCCGTTTTCAACAAGGTAAGTCTGGATTTCAGTAAGTTTTGACATAATTTTCCTCCCTCTATTCACTTTATTTTTTCAAAAAATGAAAAAAATTGCAAGTATTAGAAAAAAATGGGCTTTACCTCTTGAAAGTGTTTCCAAAAAGTGTTAAACTATCAATGATGAAAACGTAATTTTCATAAAATAATGAAAGGATAATTATATCATGATGAATACGGATGACACAGTAACGATTTATGACGTGGCCCGTGAAGCTGGAGTGTCGATGGCTACTGTCAGTCGTGTTGTAAACGGGAATAAGAATGTGAAAGAAAATACCCGTAAGAAGGTATTGGAAGTCATTGACCGTTTGGATTATCGCCCAAATGCTGTTGCGCGTGGTTTGGCAAGTAAAAAAACGACAACAGTCGGCGTTGTGATTCCAAATGTGGCCAATTCTTATTACGCTACCTTGGCAAAAGGGATTGATGATATTGCAGACATGTATAAGTACAATATTATCTTGGCGAGTAGTGATGAAAATGACGAGAAAGAGATCTCTGTGGTCAATACCCTCTTTGCGAAGCAAGTGGATGGTATTATCTTCATGGGATATCACTTGACAGACAAGATTCGTGCAGAGTTTTCACGCTCCAGGACGCCTATTGTGCTAGCAGGGACTGTCGATTTAGAGCATCAATTGCCAAGTGTCAATATTGATTATAGTCAAGCTACAGCAGATGTGGTGGACCTTCTGGCCAAAAACAATCAAAAGATTGCCTTTGTCTCTGGTCCATTGGTAGATGATATCAATGGGAAGATTCGTCTGCAAGGTTATAAGGATGGCTTAGAGAAAAATGGAATTCCTTTTAGTGAAGGATTCGTTTTTGAGGCTAAATACAAGTACGAAGAAGGTTTTGCATTGGCAGAACGCTTGCTTGATACAGGTGCGACAGCTGCTTATGTCGGAGAAGATGAGATTGCGGCAGGTCTCTTGAATGGTATCCTGGCTAAGGGTGTCAAAGTGCCTGAAGAGTTCGAACTTGTCACGAGCGATGACTCATTTGTGACCAAATTTACCAATCCGAATCTGACTTCCATCCATCAGCCTATCTACGACATCGGTGCCATTGCCATGCGGATGCTGACGAAGATTATGCATAAGGAAGAGTTGGAGAGCCGCGAGGTCGTGCTGGGTCACGGCATCAAGGAACGCCAATCTACCAAATAGATTTTCACAGAAGGCATCATGATGTGCCTTCTTTTTCTATCTATTGAAGGTGATGTTATGCTTGAAAAACTGAAACAGACTAGCCCTTATTGGCTCATGCTAGCCTTGCTCTACGTCGGTCTTCCTCTTGTTTATAATAAGCTTCCGATGGACACTGCCAATTACATTACCATTTATTTTAATCACCTGCTGATTTTTCAGCCGGTGGGACTCTTCCTGCTTCATTTGCTGCATGGTGCCAGACAGGGCTTTTCTGTCTTCTTTCCAATAGGGACGGCAGCTGTTTTCATGCCGATTGCCCTTCTTTACTATCACTTGCGACTGGATGCAGTTTTCTATTTTGGCGCTTATCTCCTGATTGGCTATCTGGGTAGCTGCCTTGGAACGCATTATTTTGCTAAGAAAAAGGGAGAGGAATAGGATTTTGTCTAAGTTTGTCAAGAGCCTGTTTCCTGTGATATACTTAAGGCAATAGAAAAATCGAGGTAAGATATGAATAAACGTTTATACATCCTGGCAGGGACCATCCTAGCCTTGACCTTGGCATCGAGTGCAGGAGTGATTTACTTACAAGGTGGGAGTTTCCAGTCGACCACTGCTGAGCAATCAACTGACAGTGATCAGACCATCATTAGTCTAGGAAATGATACTGCGACGGCCGATTCAAACAAGGTTTCGATAGACGGTTCGTCTGTATCCATCTCTGCTGGTGGGACCTATGAGATCCAAGGAGAGTCAGCTTCTGTGACGATTGCCGTCTTAGCTGAAGTGGCAGACGATGTGACGATCATCCTGAATAATTCTCGCTTCATGTCGCTGGATTTGCAATCAACGGGGACAAATGTGGTCACCTTAGCTGACAGCTCCAGTAATACCCTCTCAGCAGGGGAGTCCGGCATCTCAGCGACCAACGTAACCATCAACGGAGCTGGTAGTTTGGCCATCACGGAGTCGCTTAACTATGGTATCTATGCCAGCGATGATATCGTCATCGAAGATGGGGACATCAACATCGAGTCAGAAGGTTCAGGGATTTACACTCGGCATGATTCCAATGCGGATAACGCCAATGTCACCATTAACGGTGGGACGCTCAATCTAGTAACCAGTCAAGAAGAAGGAAGTGCTGCTATTTTGGCCGGCAATACTCTGACCATCAATAACGGGACTATCACAGTGGACAGCAGTTATCAGGCTTACGTCGCAAAATCAATCGTCGTAAATGGTGGAACTGCGACCCTGTCTGCTACAGCAGATGGTGTGTATTCGCAGGATCCATTTTACACAGAAGGAGTAGCCAACGAAACAGCTATAACGCTTAATGGTGGAGCGACTACGGTTGTTGCTGGTGGCAATGGGCTTGCTACATCGGGCAGTTTGGCCATCGCAGGTGGTGAATATCATTTCTCTTCGACCAGTCCAGCAAGTAATGCCATTTACTATGAAGGTGATTTCTCATTGACAGGTGGAACGCTCATTGGCTTGGGGGCTCAGGGCATTTCTCAAAACTTTACCAGCGCAGAGCAGCTCGTGCTGTGGGTAGATGTAGCAGGAAGCGTTGGGGACACGATTACCATTTCGGATGCGTCAGGCACTCAGGTCTATACGACAACGGCTTCCAGCAGTTTTTCAAATATGTTCGTCAGCATTCCCGACTTAGTGGAAGGGGCAACCTACTATGTGACCACAACGAGTGGAGCCTATGCAGAAGCAACAGCGATTTACCAAACAGGGGCAGTCGTAACCGAGCCTTGGGGTTATTAGCATAAAAGGGAGTGAGACAAAAATCGGTGATTTCATAGAAATCCGATTTTGTTGTCTCACCCCCGCACAGTTGACTAGGGCTGTAAAAGCTGATTTATCAGCGCATTAGAGTCCAGTCAACCACTGCGACTGTCAAGCTGCACACACAAAAAATTGAGTCTGGGAACTATATTTGTCCCAGACTTTTTAGGAGAAGAAAAGATGACATTTGAGGATTCTTATTTCAAAAAGAAGTTGTTTGATGGCGACAAGCTGCTGGTCTATGGTTTTGAGCGCCGATCGGACGATTATCACTTCACAACGGTGCTGCCTGAGACGGGTTTTGAGGTTAAACTGGTTGTTCGTCCTCCTCATCACATCTCTGGACAAGTATTCGATGTGGATTTGGGCGAAGAGTATACCACTTTTCGGGCAGAAGCTGCAGTGGGCAATTTTGTTGGGCTTGTTCGGGAGGAATATGGGACCCTCCTGGCGGAGGTGGCAGAAGCCTGCTGCCAGCCTCTTCCGTTTGCTAGCGCCCAAGCTAATCGACTGCATCAGGAACTGACCCGTCTCTACGGAGACCAGCCAGATCATCCCTTTGACCGCTACCCAGACTTCACGTCCTATCGTGTGCAGGGCAAATGGTACGCTTTGCTTATGCAGATTGAGCGCAAAAAGTTGGATTTATCTGGTGAAGACTGGGAACAGGAAGAACTGGCCCAGCTCATTACCATCGTCAATGTCAAGGTCCGGCCAGACCAGATGCCCCAGCTTCTGGCTAAGCCCGGCATTTATCCTAGTTATCACATGAGTAAGAAATCCTGGGTCTCTCTAGTCTTAGATGAGGACTTATCTGATCAGGAAGTATTGGACTTGCTGGCAAGGAGTCGGCAGTTAGCTACTCCCAAAGGTCTTTCAACTCAGGAAGGGCCGACTTACTGGATTATTCCTGCTAATCCAATCTATTTTGATGTGGATGCAGCTTTTGCAGCTTCGCCCCGTTTGACTTGGCACCAGAAAGGGGCTATTCAAGCTGGTGATGTTGTCGGTATTTACATCACCGCCCCTGCAAAAGAGCTCCGCTATCTCTGTCAGGTCAAAAGCAGTGGTAGTTCCCAGATGGAGCTAGACTTACTCGAACACTTTCCTGCGCAGCTTTTTTCAAAAGAGAGATTAGCAGCATTAGGGGTCAAATCTGTCCGTGGTCCTAGACGGATGACTATGAATTTAATCCAAGCAATCAAGGAAAACAAGAAATAAAATTAAATTATCAGAAAATTTAATAAAAAATCTTTACATCTTTTAAAAAAAGTCTATAATAGACGTATTAGAGATAAGAGAGGGCATGTTATGAAAAAAAGTTTTATTCATCAGCAGGAGGAAATTTCCTTCGTTAAGAATACCTTTACCCAATATTTAAAGGATAAATTAGAAATTGTAGAAGTGCAGGGTCCAATCCTCAGCCGTGTCGGTGACGGGATGCAGGATAACCTGTCCGGTGTGGAAAATCCTGTCACCGTTAATGTTAAACTCATCCCAGAATTTACCTATGAGGTCGTGCATTCCCTCGCTAAATGGAAACGCCACACCTTAGCACGCTTTGGTTTCAACGAGGGCGAGGGGCTTTTTGTCCATATGAAGGCCCTGCGACCTGATGAAGATTCCCTAGACCCGATTCACTCTGTCTACGTGGACCAGTGGGACTGGGAAAAGGTCATTCCAAACGGTCGTCGCGATTTGACTTACTTGAAAGAAACCGTTGAGCAAATCTATAAGGCAATTCGTCTAACGGAGCTGGCTGTTGAGGCTCGATATGATATCGAGTCTGTCCTGCCTAAGAAGATTACCTTTGTCCACACAGAAGAATTGGTTGAACGCTTCCCAGATTTGACACCGAAAGAGCGGGAAAACGCCATCGCGAAAGAATTTGGAGCGGTTTTCTTGATTGGAATCGGTGGGGAGCTAGCAGATGGCAAACCTCATGATGGCCGTGCGCCAGACTATGATGACTGGACAACGCCAACTGAAAATGGCTACAAGGGCCTCAATGGCGATATCTTGGTCTGGAACGAGCAGTTGGATGCTGCCTTTGAGCTGTCATCCATGGGAATCCGTGTTGACGAAGATGCACTAAAACGTCAGATAGCCATTACCGGTGACTACGATCGTCTCGAGTTGGAATGGCACAAAGCTTTGCTAAACGGGCTCTTTCCACTGTCAATTGGTGGCGGTATTGGACAATCTCGTCTCTGCATGTTCTTGCTTCGTAAGAAACATATCGGTGAGGTACAGTCTAGCGTCTGGCCAAAAGGCATCCGCGAAGAGTTTGAAAATATTTTGTAAACCGAAAACGGCCCTAGGGCTGTTTTTTTATGGCGTGAAATAGTTAAAATGTGAAAACAGTAACAAAAATCTTGAAATTCAGTTCAAAAAGGTATAAACCGACTGTGTAAACGCTTTATTTAAGCATAAAGTATCAAGTAACCTTTGCGTCTCTTAAGGAAAGGAAGGTAGGCAAATGGTTGAAAAAATTGTAAAAGGTGCTGCTACTGGTTTTCACGGACCAGTAACTGTAACAGTTGGCTTGACAGATGGAAAAATCTCCTCTTTGAGCAGTGAATATGCAGCTTCTGCCCTTGTTGGAGGGATTGGGATTGAGAATATCCGTAAACGGATGCTAGAAAGTCAGACTGCTGATGTTGATGCTGTTTCAGGTGCTACATTGTCCAGCACAGCTTTTAAAAATGCTGTACAGAAAGCACTGGCCGTTGAAGCAGGAAAATTGACCGCTGAGGAAGCAATGGATCCGACAAAAGAAAATCCATATGCAACGGCAGGAAATCTAGATGCGGTATCAGGTGCGTCCCTCTCTGTTTTGCAAGAGGTTGAAAACACTTCTTCTGCTCAAGCAGTTGTGGATGCTGAGCAAGTTTCAAGCTATGACGCTAGTTATGATGTGATTGTGGTTGGCGCAGGAGGTGCTGGTCTGTCAGCAGCCGTCGAAGCAGCACGCGGTGGTCTATCCGTTTTGATTTGTGAAAAAGCTGGAATTTTTGGTGGAACGACTAATTACTCAGGCGGGGTAATCCAGGCGGCAGGCACTCCTTACCAAAAGGAATTAACAGCTTACAAGGATGACACTCCTGAAAAACATGCTGCCCTGTGGTTAAAAGCTGGAGAAAATATTCTGGACGAAGCCTTAGTCCGTGACCTAGCGGAAGGGGCACCGAAGAATATAGAATGGCTCAGCGAGATGGGCATTCAATGGACAGATGTCTATGGGCATAATCATATTCCTTATGTCAAATAAAGTGATTTTGCAGATCGGATTCATGTCTATGAAAATGGTGGTAAGGCAGGCGACGGTGTCATTTTGACTCGTACTTTGCTAGAAGCTGCTCAAGCCGCTGGAGCTGTGATTTGGTACAATACAACTGTTCAATCTCTTGTGCAGGATCAGCGCAGCAAGGCAGTTGTCGGGGTTCGAGCACTGGTGGACCACAACCCGTGCCTGATTGAAGCGAAAAAAGGTGTTGTCCTTGCGACCGCCAGCATTGACCACAACCCAGCCTTGGCCAAGGCTTATAATCCGCAACATTTCAACGACTTAGCCTTTAATACAGTTCTTTCGACCAAGACCAATACAGGAGATGGTATTTTGATGGGACTATCTGCTGGGGCAGCAGTAACTGGTGTGGGTGGCTGTATTGATTTCTGTGGCAAGACAGGCAATGCTACCAATAATCGCATTCCAACTATTCCATTGATCATTGTCAATGGAGCTGGTCAGCGCTTTGTCTGTGAAGATGCCACCTATGCTTACCAGTATCGGGCTATTTTCCAACAAGAAAAACAACTAATGGCTTCAACCTATACGATTTTCGATGGAGATTCAATCCATGAGCTAGGCAGTGCTTGGACGGACGATAGTTTGGCACAGGACGTAGCAGTAGGCACTGTTATCAAAACCAACAGTCTGCAAGAACTAGCAGAAAAAATCCATGTACCAGTTGATAATCTAGAAAAAACGCTGGCTGAGTGGAATCATCTTTGCCAACAAGGAGTGGATACAGACTTTGGACGCCGCACAGGACTCAAGGAGCTCAAAGCGCCATTCTATGCTTATAAAAATTCTGCAAGCAATCTGGGAGCCATTGGCGGTTTGAAGATTACCGTAGACGGTCAGGTGCTGACGCCATTTGGCACAGTCATTCCAGGTCTATTTGCTGCTGGTCTCAATGCCGGTGGCTGGATCGGCGGCTATTACCCAGGCTCAGGCACAGCCATTTCGGGCATTGTTCACCAAGGCCGCAAGGCAGGACAGTATTTGGTGGCTCATTAA
>CAUTON010000023.1:0-16468 GCA_963539895.1 uncultured Streptococcus sp.
ACAATTGGAACTTGCCATTTGCGGACATCGCTTCTATCTGGCGCGATGGCTGTATCATCCGTTCTCAATTCTTGCAAAAGATTACCGATGCTTACAACCGCGAAGCTGATCTGGCTAACCTCCTCTTGGACGAATACTTCCTGGATGTAACTAGCAAGTACCAACAAGCTGTTCGTGATATCGTGACTATCGCTGTTCAAGCTGGTGTGCCTGCACCAACTTTCTCAGCAGCCATCACTTACTACGATAGCTACCGCGCGGAAAACTTGCCAGCAAACTTGATCCAAGCACAACGTGACTACTTCGGTGCACACACTTACCAACGCAAAGACAAAGAAGGCACATTCCATTATTCATGGTATGACGAAAAATAAGCTATGGCTAAAAAGATTTTAATCGCAGGGAAACATCGAAATTTATCACACTTCGTTTCCATGGAGTTGCAAAAGCATGACTACTTGGTCGACTACGCCCATACGGGATCTGAAGCCCTTTCTCTGGTTTACGAGACAGATTTCGACTTGATTATCATGTCATACCAATTGTCTGATATGACTGCCACTGAATTGGCCAAAGAAATCACACGGTCTAAGCCTGCAATGGTTATGATTGTGGTCGTGGAAAGTGATGAAGCAGTTGCGCATGGCAAGGAAATTGAAAAATATGCGGTTTTCTACGTGATTAAACCCTTTGTCATTTCCGACTTGGTCGAACAAGTCACGACAATTTTCCGTGGTCGGGATTTCATTGACGAAACCTGTCAACAAGCAAAAAATCATGCCGCCTATCGTGATTTGAAAATTGATTTCCAAAATCGGACGGTTTCACGAGCGGGTGAATTGATTAACTTGACTCGGCGGGAATATGATTTACTAGCTGCCCTCATGGACAGCCAAGAAACCATGAGCCGGGAGCAGCTATTGGATAAGGTATGGAAGTACGATACCAATGCCGAAACCAACGTAGTGGATGTCTACATTCGCTACCTGCGTGGGAAATTGGACTTGCCAGGAAAAGAGTCGTATATCAAAACTGTTCGTGGTGTCGGTTACGCCATGCGAGATTAATTAGAACAGAGTCTGGGATGGCAGAGATACCCAGGCTCGTTTTTTTTTGGTGTATCCAGGATAGAATATCGACTTTCTTTTTATTTGCCAGTCGCAAGCCAGATGACGGAAAAATTGTCCTTGTCGTGGTATAATAGAAAGTGTAAGAAACAAAGGAGACGTCATGGAAGAAATCGATTATAAAAACGTCACAGGTCTGGTCAATTCGACAGAAACTTTCGGAACGGTAGACGGTCCGGGAGTGCGTTTTGTCGTCTTTATGCAGGGCTGTCAGATGCGTTGCCAGTATTGTCACAATCCAGATACCTGGGCCATGACGAATCCGCGCGCTACTGAGCGGACAGCTCAGGATGTCCTGGACGAAGCGCTGCGCTACCGTATGTTCTGGGGGAAAGACGGAGGAATTACAGTCTCAGGTGGGGAAGCTACCTTGCAGATGGACTTCCTCATCGCTCTCTTTACTCTAGCAAAAGAAAAAGGCATCCATACGACGCTGGATACCTGTGCGCTGACTTTCCGCAATACGCCCAAATACTTGGAAAAATATAGCCGACTGATGGAAGTCACCGATTTGGTCCTTCTGGATATTAAGGAAATTAATCCTGATCAGCACAAGATTGTGACGGGGCATAGCAACAAGACGATTCTAGCTTGTGCCCGCTACTTATCGGATATCGGTAAGCCAGTCTGGATTCGTCATGTCTTGGTGCCAGGATTGACAGATCGCGATGAAGACCTAGTGAAACTTGGGGAGTTTGTCAAAACCTTGACCAATGTTGAACGTTTTGAGGTCCTGCCCTACCATACTATGGGGGAATTCAAATGGCGGGAGATGGGCAAACCCTACCCGCTGGCCGGTGTCAAACCCCCTACCAGCGCCCGCGTCAAAAATGCTAAAGAGCTCATGGATACCGAATCCTACCAAACCTATCTGGAACGTGTGCGTGGATAAGACCAAACGAAATTTTGTGAATGACAAGAACCGCTTATTACCATTTGGGATAGGCGGTTTTTTAGGGGAAGTTTTCCGCTGCCTTCCTTTCGTAAAAGATTTGAGAAATTCAAGCCTTTGTGGTAAAATAAAGCAATCAATAAGAATTTAAGAGGTAATAAGAAACATGATTGAAGCAAGTAAGCTTAAAGCAGGTATGACATTTGAAACTGCGGATGGTAAGTTGATTAAGGTTTTGGAAGCAAGCCACCACAAACCAGGTAAAGGGAACACCATCATGCGGATGAAATTGCGTGATGTACGTTCTGGCTCTACATTCGATACCAGCTACCGTCCAGAAGAAAAATTTGAGCAAGCGATCATCGAAACGGTGCCAGCTCAATACCTCTACCAAATGGATGACACAGCTTATTTCATGAACAACGAAACCTTTGATCAGTATGAAATTCCAGTCGCAAACATCAAGGAAGAATTGCTCTACATCTTGGAAAATTCTGATGTGAAAATTCAATTCTACGGCACAGAAGTAATCGGTGTAACTGTACCAACTACTGTTGAATTGACCGTTACAGAAACACAACCATCTATCAAAGGTGCAACTGTGACTGGCTCTGGAAAACCTGCAACTCTTGAAACGGGTCTTGTGGTCAACGTGCCAGACTTCATCGAAGCAGGTCAAAAATTGATTATCAATACTGCTGAAGGTACTTACGTATCTCGTGCTTAATATCTAAGCCGTGACTGACAGAAAGGAAGCACTCTATGTCAACTGAACAATTGGGCGAAATCGTTATTGCGCCACAAGTACTCGAAGTGATTACAGGGATTGCCACAGCTAAGGTTGACGGCGTTCACTCGCTTCGCAACAAAAATATTACCGACTCATTTTCAAAAACTTCCCTCAACCGCGGCGTCTACTTGCATACTGATGATGAAGGGAATTTGACAGCGGACATCCATGTTTATCTCCAATATGGTGTCAATGTGCCGGCAGTTTCTATGGCGATTCAACGTGAGGTTAAAACAGCTATTTTCAATTACGCTGAATTGACCGTATCAGCGGTCAATATCCATGTGGAAGGCATCGTGCCTGACGAAACTCCAAAGCCTGACTTGAAAGATCTCTTTGGCGAGGATTTCCTCGATGAAGAATAATGCTCAGGACACGCGTCATGGCCTACGTCAGCGTGCACTTCAAGCAATCGTTTCATTAGATTATGGTCAAGACCCAATTCAGGCTGCTCAATTTGCCTATCTTTATGATAAGGAAGTGGAAGGTGAAGTGGAGATTCCGATTTTCCTTCTGAGCCTGGTAACAGGGGTTTCCCAGCACTTGCCAGAATTGGACGCTGAACTGTCTCAACATTTAAAAGCAGGTTGGACACTGGAACGCTTGACTTCGATTGATAAGGGCATTTTGCGCCTAGGCCTTTATGAGGCAAAATACGAGAACGAAACACCAGCTCGTGTGGCTGTCAATGAAGCTATTGAATTAGCAAAAGAATTTTCAGATGAGACGGCTGCAAAATTTATCAACGGTGTCCTCACACGGTATATTACAGACTAAGAAGGATAATTTTATAGAATCACGACACCTAAAGTTGATCACTTTAGGTGTTTTTGTGACCAAAAAACTCCAACCTGCTTTGGCAGATTGGAGTCTCGTGGGAATTAGAGAAATTTATTTCCGATTTTGTTTTCCAGCGTTGCGCTTTTTATTGTTGCTGGAAATAGCGGAGTTGGCTGTCGGAGTGACATCTTTGATAGGCTTTGTAGCAGTCTTGAGCGGTTTTGGTGGGTTTTCAGCAAATTCATCAGCTACTTTTTTCTTCATGTAAGGTTTGATGATGAAGGTTGTGATAGCTTGTTGTAGGATACCAAAGAGACCACCGACTACCCAGTAGAGTGTCACACTGGCTGGTGTATTCCAAGAAAACATGACAATCATGATAGGATTCATGAAGACCATGGTACGCATTTGTTTGCGTTGTTCTGGGTCCATGCCAACTTGCATGAAGAGTGATTGTGCTAGGTAGAGTAAGCCCGCGAGAGCGATGAGGATGTAGCTGCGCTCACCTAAATTGATTCCGAAGTAAGTAGCGTCCGCAACCCCTTCTGTGTAGCGAGCTGCGTAGAAGAGGGCTGAGAAGAAGGGTAGTTGAATCAAAAGAGGGAGACAGCCCATGCCACCAAGCATGCTGACGCCGTATTCTTTTTGAGTAGACAGCAGTTCTTGCTGGGCTTGTAGCTGTTCTTCTTGAGAAGAAGCGTTTTGCATCCGCTCTTGAATTGGGCCGAGGATTGGCTTGAGGTATTCACGTTTTTCAGATTGGTAGCTGGCTTTCCATGATTGGTAAATCCCAAGCGGTAAGATGATAAAGCGGACAATCAAGGTGACCAAGATAATTGCGACACCAAAGCCCAGTGCCCAGTCATTGGCGAAGAATTGGATGAGGCGGGCCATTGGTTTTCCGATAATATTCCAGACCATACCAGATGGATTGCCATCTGAGTCTAGGCGGACACAGCCCGAAAGTGCGACAAGAGAGAGCAGAGAGAGCCCTGCTAGCGAGAGACGTTTGATTTTTTTCACAATGTTCTTCCTTTTACGATAGAATAATTTCTATTTTACTTTTTTTAGGGAAAATATACAAGTGAAGTCTAGTATTTGATTTGGAAATCTTGATAAGTTGGAAAATTATCCAGCGTGACATCTAGATAGGTCACTTTAGCCATGCGAGAAGGTCCTTTTCGGATTTCTTGGACAAAGTGGCTGAGTTTTTCAGGATAATCAGACTGGGCTAGGATGGTGACGGTTCCATCGTCGTTGTTCCAGACGCGGCCGTAGATATCTCCCATCTCCTGAGCCAAATAAAGAACAGTATAGCGAAAACCGACGCCCTGTACTCGCCCGCTAGCGACTAATTTTAGTTTTTTCATGACAGCTCCTTTTTGACAAGTATTTTACTTTATTATATCATGGTTGGTATCGAATGAGAATGGGGAAAAACATGGGAATCATCCGCTCTAAGGCCAATTCCTTGGTTAAGGAAACGCGCAAATTGCAGCAGAAAAAACATCGAAAAAAATCTTATCTGATAGAAGGCTGGCATCTTTTAGAAGAAGCGCAGAAGGCTGGTGCAACCATTGAGCGGATTTTCTTAGCGGAATCTCAGCAAGACCGCCTGCCTGTCACGCCTAACTTGGTCTTGGTATCTGACGAGGTTTTAGCAAGTCTGGCAGATAGCCAGACACCGCAAGGGGTGGTGGCGCAGCTAGCTTTACCTGTTCAAGGCTTGCAGTTAAAGCCTAAAGGCAAGTACCTCGTCCTCGAAGATGTTCAGGATCCAGGCAATGTCGGGACCATGATTCGGACGGCGGACGCGGCAGGATATGATGCTGTTTTTCTGACGGACAAGTCGGCTGATCTCTATAGCATGAAAGTTTTGCGCTCTATGCAAGGCAGCCATTTTCACCTTCCTATTTATCGTCTGCCGATAGAGGACCTACTTACGATTTTGCGGTCTGCAGGGGTGGAGATTTTGGCGACAACCCTGTCTTCCGATTCTCAGGATTATCGAGAGATTTCCCATTCTGAGAGTTTTGCCCTTGTGATGGGGAATGAAGGTCGAGGGATCTCGGATTTTCTAGCGCAAGAAGCGGACCAGCTCGTCCATATCACCATGCCAGGTCGAGCCGAGAGTCTCAACGTAGCCGTGGCGACAGGAATTTTACTCTTTAGCTTTATTTAAGCCAGAAGGATTAAACTGTGCTATAATATTGAAACGAGGTGAAATCTATGCACGATTACAAATCGGATAAAGAATATATGCACTATGTTGGGCACTTGATTGACACGGATAGGGTCCAGAAACTGGATACCTTCACCCACCATTATCACACAACTCGTCTGGAGCACTCCATCAATGTCTCTTATACGAGCTATAAGATTGCCAAGAGATTTGGCTGGGATGCGCGCTCGACAGCGCGTGGGGGGCTGCTTCATGACCTCTTTTTCTACGACTGGCGCGACACAAAATTCAAAAAAGGCCACGCCTGGAGTCATCCACGGATTGCCAAGCGCAATGCCGAGAAAATTACAGAGCTCAATAAGGTAGAAGAGGACATCATCGTTAAGCACATGTTTGGTGCGACCATTGCTCCTCCTCGTTACAAGGAGTCTTGGATTGTCACTTGTGTGGACAAGTATTGGGCAGTACGGGAAGCTACATTGCCCCTCCAAGATCGTTGGAAAAAACGTAAGATTTTTCGCACAACTTAAATAAAGAAAAGAAAGAAGGAGTTTTTATGAACAACAACGGACCAATCATAATGGATCAGACTCAAGTGTCTGCTCTTAATCGTTTTTTTGCTAAAATTTATAGCTTGGTCGGGATTGGTGTCGGGATTTCCGCGCTAGTATCCTTTCTAGCTTTGACAGTTTTTCAGAATGCCACGCTAGGGCTGCTGTATAGTGGGTCTGGTAGTATGATTATTTTGGTCTTGATGATTGCGGAGATCGCTCTGGTCTTTGCGGCATCTGCTATGGCGGCCAAAAATAGCCCGATGGCTATGCCCATGTTTCTGATTTATTCAGTCTTAAATGGCTACACGCTTAGCTTTACATTACTTTTCTATACGACAACTAGCGTCCTCAATGCCTTCATCTCGTCTGCTCTCATGTTTGGCGTCATGGCGGTACTTGGTGCGACGACTAAAAAGGACTTGTCTGCGATGGGACAGGCTCTCAGTGCAGCTCTGATTGGGGTTATCATCGCCATGGTGGTCAATATGTTTCTGGGTAGCTCAGGTTTTAGCCTCCTAATTTCTATTGTGTCCGTCGTTATCTTTGCAGGGCTCATTGCTTGGGATAATCAACGCATCCGCTACGTTTTTGAGCAAACTGGTGGTAATGTCGGTCAGGGCTGGGTCGTGTCGATGGCACTGCAACTCTATCTGGACTTTATCAATCTCTTCCTCCACTTGCTCCGTCTTTTTGGACGCAATGACTAATAAAATTTCAACTCCTGGAGCAATCTGGGAGTTTTTATGTGCACGCAAAAAGCCTGAGAATCTCTCAAGCTTTTTACCATTATTTACTTGCCAGTGCTCCCATTGGATCCCATGGTGCGAGCACGATTGGCTCAGCTTCGTAGGCGGCGAGTTCTTCGGCAGTGAGGAATTCTTTGCGGACGACGATTTGGTAGGTGTACTCGTCCATCCAAGCATCGGATGCGACAAAGTAGCCTTTTTCGCCGACCTTGTCACCCCAAGAGTTTTCGACTTTCCACTTGGTAGCTTTGCCGTTTTCATCGAGGTCCACCCCTGTCAATACCATGGCGTGGGTCATGAGGCTCTCGCTGTAGTCTAGGCGACCAGCCTTGTCCTGAGTAAGGGCGATATCCATGCTAGAGGTAAAGTCATAGGTGTTGGTCGCCATAATCCCTTTTTGACGGTCGGATACTTGACCAACATCAGAACCGAACCAGACGGTCTCACCAGCCTGCATTTGCGCGATAGCTAATTCTTTGAACCGATCCATTGGTAAGTTGATATAGCGGACGTCACGGCTACCGACAACATTGCCTAGCATGTCAACGGTATAGGACTTGCCGTACGGTTTGTCAGTAGTTGGGGCATTGATGACAGAAACGTAGTCAGTCAGTTTGAGGCCAACATACTTTTCGTAGAAATCTTGTGGGGTGATGGCTTTTTCTGTATGGAAATTGTCATCTTCGTCACGATAAGAGAAGTCAAAGCTACGTGGTGGGAGTCCTAGATTGATGGCTAGGAAGTTGAAGATTTCTTGGAGGAGCTCTTCTTTTTTAGCCTGCACAGCTGCGCTGTCAGCCCCACTGGCAATCAGCTCACGCAGGATTTGAGCGTCCTGACGGAGCAATTTGTTGAGGTACTGGTTGAGTTCGCGGGAGTTGGACGATGCGACAGACTCTGGGTAGATAGCCTTAGGCACGACGCCGTATTTCTCAAAAAGGGAAACGACCATGTCCCACTGACCGCCGTCTTGTTGAGGCACATCGAGGAGGAATTTAACCTTGCGGCTAGTCAGTTCTTGGTCGGCAGTGGCGATGACTTGCTCCAGGAACCAGTTGGACTTTTCGTACTTGTCCCAGAAAAAGGTGTGGGCTTGCGAGAGCTCGAAATTTTCCAGCTTGAACTCGGAAATCAGCTTGTGGCGGAAGGTGTTAAGAGCTGCAAACATCCAACAGCGGCCAGAAGCTTTCTGGTTTGAAACTTCATCATTTGTCAAATCAATCGAGAAACTAAAAGTGTTTTCGATTTCGCTCTGACGGGTTTCCAGTGATTTGAGGAGTCCATTGTGGGTGACGGCATTTTCCACTGCTTGGAACTTAGCGTTTGCCAGATAGTCGGCATAGAGTTTATCAGTAAATGTAGATTGTAATTCAGTCATGATGACCTCCATTTCTAATAGTCTTATTATACCGCTTGCAAAATGAATTTCAAGGACTAATTGACGGAAAAGGGATATGACTAGTATTCTATGGTATAATAGAAAAAATCTGATTTTGGGAGAGAGACTATGGCGAAAACACCATTTGTGACAGCTGAACAGCTAGAGAAGATTACAGCGGAGTTTCCGACGCCTTTTCACTTGTATGACGAAAAGGGCATCCGTGAGACGGCACGTGCGGTCAATGCGGCCTTTTCATGGAACCCTGGCTTTAAGGAGTTCTTCGCTGTGAAGGCGACACCAAACCCAGCTATTTTGAAAATCTTGCAAGAAGAGGGCTGTGGGGTGGACTGTGCGACGGATACGGAGCTGGTCATGTCTAAGAAAATCGGCTTTGACAGCTCTGCCATTTCCTTTACCTCAAACGACACACGGGCTGAGGAGTTCGTCTATGCGCGTGACATCAATGCCACCATCAACCTGGACGCCTACGAGGATATTTTCTTTTTGGAAGAAGTGGCGGGCCTGCCTGAGACGCTGTCGCTGCGTTTCAATCCTGGCGGAGTCTTTGCGCTTGGGACGGATATCATGGACCACCCAGAGGAGTCCAAGTTTGGCATGACCAAGGACCAGCTTTTCAAGGGCTATGCCTACCTCAAAGAAAAAGGGGTCAAATCCTTTGGCCTGCATGCCTTTCTGGCTTCTAACACAGTGACCAATGCCTACTACCCAACCTTGGCTGCCCAGCTTTTTGAGCTGGCTGTGGAAATTAAGAATGAACTGGGTGTCAGCCTGGACTTCATCAACTTGTCTGGAGGGGTCGGTGTGGACTACACCCCTGCCAATAAACAAAACGATATCGCCGCTATCGGGGCAGGTGTCCATGAGCAATTTGATGCTATCCTGGTGCCAAATGATCTGGGGCATATCAACATCTACACCGAGCTGGGTCGCTACATGACAGCACCGCATGGCCATGTGGTGACTAAAGTACTCCACATCAAGGACACCTATCGCCGCTATGTGGGCGTAGATGCCTCTGCGGTCAATCTGCTGCGCCCAGCCATGTATGACGCCTACCACCATATCACTAACATGACCAATCCAGATGGAGAAATCCAAGTGGTGGATGTGACAGGATCCCTCTGTGAGAACAACGACAAGTTTGCCAAGAACCGCGAGCTACCAGAGGCTCGCATCGGCGATACCCTGGTCATCCATGACACAGGTGCCCACGGCTTCTCCATGGGCTACAACTACAACGGTCGCCTGCGTTCGGCTGAAGTCCTCCTCCAAGAAGATGGCACCGCCCGCCTCATCCGCCGTGCCGAAACCATGGACGACTACTTTGCGACCTTGTATGGGTATGATTTTGAAAAGTAAAATTGTCTGGGGGCCGTTTTAGCCCTAGAGTTTGAAAATGAGAAGTAAATTCCGTAGGGCCATGAAGTCCGTGAATGGAATGATAGGGCGGATTAGGGATGACTCCTTTTACATTTGTCAGTTAGCGGTTTTTTTGGTATAATAAACCGATTAAATGACTTAAGGAGTTAGAGAGAAATGATGAATATCTGGTTAGCTGTTTTGCTGATTGTTGTTGCCCTTGGAGGCGGTGTAGTGCTGGGAATGTATTTGGCGCGTAAGCAAGTGACGGACTATATCGCAGATAAGCCAATTTTAGATGAAAATGCGCTTCGTACAATGATGAGCCAAATGGGCCAAAAACCAAGCGAAGCAAAAATTCAACAAACCCTTCGTCAAATTAAGGCTCAACAAAAGCAAGCTGCTAAGAAAAAATAAAAACAGGGACTGGGAGTGCAATCCCCGTCCTCTTTTTAGGTAAAGGAAAAACTATGGACAATCGACCAATCGGTTTTCTAGATTCGGGTGTCGGTGGCCTGACAGTGGTGAGAGAGTGCCTGCGGCAACTCCCCCACGAAGAAGTAATTTTTATCGGAGATTCAGCTAGGGCGCCTTATGGACCACGGCCTGCGGAGCAAATTCGTGAGTATACCTGGCAGATGGTCAATTTTCTCCTGTCAAAAGATGTCAAGATGATCGTCCTTGCCTGCAATACAGCGACCGCTGTTGTCTGGGAAGAGGTCAAGGAAGCTCTAGACATTCCTGTTCTAGGGGTGGTTTTGCCAGGGTCCAGTGCTGCCATCAAGTCAACTCGCAACCAGCACATCGGCGTCATCGGGACCCAGATGACCATTCAATCCGACATTTATCGGGAAAAAATTCAGCTGCTTTCACCGGATATCGAGGTAAGCTCACTAGCCTGTCCCAAGTTTGTCCCTCTGGTGGAGTCCAATGGTCACGAGACCAGTCTGGCTAAGAAGGTGGTCTACGAGACCCTGTCCCCACTTGTCGGGAAGGTGGATACGCTGGTTCTGGGCTGCACTCATTACCCGCTTTTGGCGCCTATCATTCAAAACGCTATGGGCCAGCCGGTCAAGCTGATTGACTCGGGGGCTGAGACTGCGCGGGATATCTCTGTGTTGCTCAATTATTTCCAGATTAACCACAGCAGGGAGACGGCAACTGCCGAGCCACTCTTTTACACAACAGCTGGGGCTGGCGCTTTTCAAGAAATTGCCGAGTCCTGGCTCCATCGCACGATTCATGTGGAGCACGTAACCTTATGACCAAAAAAATCTATGAATACAAGGATCAGGATAACTGGTATGTCGCAACCTGGAGTGAATACAGCAACCTGTATGCGCTAGGAGAAGTCGCAGACTTGGGGCAACTAGACGCTCTAGTGACAAGACTGATTGGCGCAGATGTTTCAGCTGGGCCTGATGTGGCGGTTATTCAGCACAGTTTTGATTTAGTTTTACTGACATTTGTTGCAGATGTCATCAACCAAGAGCAGGGCAGAAAGATTGAAGTGACAGACCACGCAGGAGCTGTCGTCTTGACAGAAGACGGGCAGGTTCTGGCTGTTCACATTCCTAAAGGTGGCGTCTCTGCAGATAGCCTCTTTGGGAAAAATCTTGCAGTAGCAGATAAGACGATTCTCATCGCGACCCGCAATGAAGGCAAGACCCGTGAGTTTCGGAATTTCTTTGAGAAATTAGGTTACGAAGTGCAAAATCTAAATGACTATCCTGACCTGCCTGATGTGGCAGAAACGGGCCTGACCTTTGAAGAAAACGCCCGTCTCAAAGCTGAAACCATTGCTCAAGAAACGGGGAAGATGGTCCTAGCAGATGACTCAGGTCTCAAGGTTGACGTCTTAGGTGGTCTGCCAGGTGTCTGGTCCGCTCGTTTTTCAGGGCCAGATGCGACTGACGCGACTAATAATGCTAAATTGTTGCACGAGTTGGCTATGGTCTTTGAGCAAAAAGACCGCTCTGCCCAATTCCACTGTACACTTGTCGTAGCAGCTCCAGGTCGTGAGAGCCTGGTGGTTGAAGCAGACTGGGCAGGCTATATTGGATTTGCCCCAGATGGCGAAAATGGCTTTGGCTACGACCCGCTTTTCCTAGTTGGAGAAACGGGGAAGACTGCAGCGAATCTAACACTAGAAGAAAAAAATAAGATTTCCCATCGTGCAAAAGCCCTTGAGAAATTATTGGAGGAATTTCCAACATGGCAAGCCAAAAAATCTTAGTGATGAGTGATTCCCATGGGGACCGTAAAGTTGTTGAAACATTAAAAGATTATTATCTAGATAAGGTGGATGCTATTTTTCATAATGGCGACTCAGAGCTGGATGCGTCAGACCCTGTCTGGGATGGTATCCAAGTGGTCAATGGGAATTGCGATTATTTTGGCGGTTATCCTGATCGCTTAGTGACCCAGCTGGGAGAACTGACTATCGCCCAGACCCATGGCCATCTTTACGGAATCAACTACGGCTGGCAAAAGCTAGACTACTGGGCTCAGGAAGAGAAGGCAGATATCTGTCTCTATGGGCACCTTCACGTGCCAGACGCTGAGGCGCGAGGCAAGACTCTCTTTGTCAATCCTGGTTCTGTATCGCAGCCGCGTGGAATTATTCGTGAGAAACTCTATGCCCTTATTACGGTGACCGATAGCCAATACAAGGTAGAATTTTTTACCTTGAATCACCAAATTTACTCAAGTTTAACCAAGGAATTTAGTCGATGATTGCACCAGAATTTGAACGTTTTATCCTGGAACATAAGGACACCTTTTTAACAGAAGCAGACAAGTTGGCCGTTTTGATTGATACCCACAATATCAACCATGCTAAGCTCCTTCTCAGCCAGATTTCTTACTCGCGGATTCCTGTGCTGACCGAAGACAATCACTTTGTTGGGACAATTAGCTTGCAAGAAATCGCCCATTACCAGTATGCCAACGAGTTGAGTGATGACCAGCTAGAGGTGGATATTGCTACCATTGTCAAAAAAGATGGCGAGGTCGTCCACGAAGACGCGGAACTAGCAGATATTTTACGCAAGCTCATTGATGAGTCCTTCCTGCCAGTCGTGGATGACAAGGGGGTTTTCCAAGGGATTATCACACGAAAGTCTATTCTCAAGACCTTAAATACCCTCCTCCATAGCAAAAACTGGAGACAGGATTGATGAAAAAAGCGATTGAGGATTTTATCCAGCAAAAGCACTTGGCCAAAAATTCCCAGACGGCTTATCGCTATGATTTGGAGCAATTTCTCGAGTCGTGTGCTGGACAGATTGATGCTGGAAAGCTAGCACTTTATCAAGCGAGTCTGGCAGGCTTAAAGCCTGCAGCAGCTAGGCGCAAGCTTTCAGCGGTTAATCAGTTTCTCTACTATCTTTACGAGACGGGACAGGTAGACCAGTATCACCGCTTGAAACCTCAGCAGCCTAGGACCAGCACGTCTAGCTCTTATGTAAGAGAAGACCTATCTATCATTTTTGAAGAGTCTGTTTACCTAGACGGTCAGTTGATTGCGGCTCTGATGGGCTTTTTAGGCTTGACACCAGCTGAAATTAGCCAGTTGAAGGCCGACCAGATTGACCTGGACTTCGGAATTGTGATGGTACAAAAAGGGGCTAGCCGCCGTGTGCTGGAGCTGCCTAATCAGCTGGCAGAATTGCTATCACCGTTTCTAGAAGGGACCTATCTTTTTGACAAGAAAGGCGCTCCTTATTCACGGCAATGGTTTTTCAACCAGCTGACGACCTTTGTCACTTCTATCGGTAAGTCTGACTGGACAGCCCAGAAGCTCCGCGAGCAATACATCCTCCATCAGCTGGATGCGGGCACGTCCCTGGATGAATTGGCAAAAAACTTGGGTCTCAAGACTAGATTGACCTTAGAAAAGTATCGATAATGGACATAAAACTAAAAGATTTTGAAGGACCGCTGGACCTACTCCTCCACCTGGTCTCCAAGTACCAGATGGACATCTATGAGGTGCCGATTACAGAGGTCATCGAGCAGTATCTGGCCTACATCGCCACCCTCCAAGCTATGCGCCTGGAAATCGCGGGTGACTATATGCTCATGGCTAGTCAGCTGACCCTGATTAAGAGCCGTCGCCTCATTCCAAAAGTTGTGGAGGAAGTGGTGGATGAGGAAGACCCAGAGCAAGCCCTCTTGGACCAGCTGGAGGAGTACCGTAAGTTCAAGCTCTTGAGTGAAAAGGTTAAGGAGCAGCATAACGAGCGGGCCCAGTATTATTCAAAACCCAAGATTGAGCTGATTTCAGACGAGGTGACCCTGGTCCAGGATAAGACCGCAGTGGATATTTTCCTAGCTTTTTCAAAAGTGATGGCTGAAAAGCAGGAAGAGTTCCGCCAGTCGCACACGACTATCGCTCGGGATGAGTACAAGATAGAGGATATGATGGATGCTGTTCGCAGTCAGATGGCAGACAAGTCTCGCATGCCACTACGCGACCTCTTTGCCCAAAGTCGCGACCTCAATGAAGTCATCACCATTTTCCTAGCGACTCTTGAGCTTGTCAAGGTCCAGGAAATCGTGGTGGAGCAGAGCCAAACCTTTGGCGACATCACCCTAGTAAGGAGACAAGATGAATCACTTAGCCGAGCTTGAGGTCCTCCTCTTTGTCGCAGGAGAAGATGGCCTGACCGCCCGCACTATAGCGGAGATTTTAGATTTGCAGCCGACAGCTATTTTGCAGTTGTTGGAAAAATTGGCTGAGAAATATGAAGCCGACGAAACTTCAGGCCTGACTCTCCTCGAGTCATCCAATAGCTATAAACTTGTGACCAAAAAGGCCCATGCTGAGCTCCTCAGTCGCTACGCCAAGTCGCCAATCAACCAGACCATGTCTCGGGCTCTGCTAGAGACCCTCTCCATCATTGCCTACAAGCAACCTATCACCCGTGTTGAAATTGATGACATCCGTGGGGTTAATTCCAGTGGCTCCATCAGTAAGCTTCAAGCCTTTGGCCTCATCCGTGAAAATGGCAAAAAAGAAGTCATCGGCCGCCCCAACCTCTATGTCACAACAGATTATTTTTTGGACTATATGGGTATGAATTCCCTGGATGAATTACCAGAAGTGGCGGAGCTGGATGTGGCTGACCAAGAGATGGCCCTTTTCACCGAAAAAGTGACACCTGAAGAAGAATTGGAAGGTACTGAAGCAGAACCAGACTTGGCTACTGAGCTGACGGGCCTCTAGTCTTCTAGATTCAGTCGCTTTTCACAAAAAATATGAAAGAAAAGTTCGGTTAGATTGTCAAGCTGAGCACGAAAATTTCCGGAAAGAAAGGATTAGAACACGCCCTAAATGCTGTGTAAAAAAGATAAACTGCATTGGCTGCAAGCCTCCTGCTGCAGTTTCCTATTTTTACTTGGCATTTTACGGGCTTGGCATCATTATTATGCGTATTAACAAATACATCGCCCATGCTGGGGTTGCTAGTCGTAGAAAGGCTGAGGAATTAATCAAGCAAGGCTTGGTGACCATCAATGGCCAGGTCGTGCGGGAATTGGCAACAACTGTCAAATCAGGTGATCTGGTCGAAGTAGAAGGGCAGCCCATCTACAACGAAGAAAAAGTTTATTATCTCCTCAACAAACCACGCGGGGTTATTTCCTCTGTTTCGGATGAAAAAGGTCGCAAAACTGTCATCGACCTCCTGCCACAAGTCAAGGAGCGCATCTACCCTGTGGGGCGTCTGGACTGGGATACCTCTGGGGTTCTCATCTTGACCAATGATGGCGACTTTACGGATGAGATGATTCACCCGCGCAATGAAATTGACAAGGTCTACCTGGCGCGTGTCAAAGGCGTCGCCAATAAGGAAGTGCTGCGTCCATTAACCAAAGGAGTCGTCGTAGATGGCAAGAAAACCAAGCCAGCTGTCTACGAAATTATCAAGGTGGACCCTGTCAAAAACCGCTCTGTCGTCCAGCTGACTATCCATGAAGGCCGCAATCACCAGGTCAAAAAGATGTTTGAAGCAGTGGGTCTCCAAGTGGATAAGCTCTCTCGGACACAATTTGGGAATCTGGATTTGACTGGCTTGCGCCCTGGTGAAGCTCGTAAGCTCAACAAAAAAGACATCAGTAAACTCCACAATCTGGCTGTGACAAAGAAGAAGGATTAAGATGAAAAGCCTCCTCATCGGCCTGGTCCGTCTCTACCAACGCTTCATCTCGCCCTTATTTCCACCATCCTGCCGCTACAAGCCGACCTGCTCCAATTACATGATTGAAGCCATTCAAAAGCACGGGCTTAAGGGGGTTCTGATGGGAATAGCACGTATTCTGCGCTGCCACCCATTTAGCCCTGTCGGAGATGACCCAGTCCCAGACCACTTTAGTTTGAGGAGAAATCGAGATGGGGATACTAGTAATTGATAAAAAAGCTGTTTTTATTCAAAAATGAACAACTTCTGCATAAATACTTGCAAAATAAACGTCTCTATGTTATAATTAAGAAAAATTAGAAAGAGCTATCTTTATCACCGGATAAAGTGTTGAAGGCTGTTAGAAGCGTCGCCGTAGGTACGGCATACCAGTTGGTATGTTATGACGAACCGTGAGGTCAATGTCATTAAGTTAAAGAACTTATTCCTCCTT
>CAUTON010000024.1:0-16358 GCA_963539895.1 uncultured Streptococcus sp.
CAACATGTTTCAAAATCATTTGGAGACAAGGAAGTCCTAAAAGATGTCTCCCTCACGGTCAACCAAGGGGATGTGGTGACCATTCTAGGACCATCTGGCTCTGGGAAGACGACATTTTTGCGCTGTCTCAATCACCTGGAAAAGGCAGACAGCGGCAGTCTGAATCTGGATGGAAAAGACTACGATCTAGCAAAGCTAAGCCGTAAGGACATCCTTGAAATCCGTAAAAAGACGGCCTTTGTCTTCCAGAACTACAATCTTTTTGCCAATAAAACAGCCATCGAAAACATCTTGGAAGGCTTGGTCATTGCCCGCAAGGTACCAAAGGCAGAAGCTTTAAAAATCGCTGAAGAGGCCTTGGAAAAAGTAGGCCTGTCAGAACACCGGGACAAGTACCCAAGCCAGCTCTCAGGTGGCCAGCAGCAGCGGATTGGGATTGCGCGGGCTATCGCGGTGAAGCCGGATGTCATCCTCTTTGATGAGCCGACTTCGGCGCTGGATCCTGAGCTGATCGGTGATGTACTGGCTGTCATGAAGCAGCTGGCAGACGAGGGTGTGACCATGGTGGTCGTGACCCACGAGATGAGCTTTGCCCGCGATGTGTCCAACCACGTCATCTTCATGGAAAATGGTTTGATTGTCGAAGAAGGTCACCCAGCCGACTTCTTTACCAAACCAAAAGAAGAGCGGACCAAACAATTTCTCTCACGGGTCATCCCAGACTTGTATTTGGATCCGGTGATTTAGAGTGTAACCAAGCCTAGCTTGGTTTTTTCATTTACCACAATTTATGGTAAAATAAGAGTCAAGAAAATCGTGAGGAAGTGCTATGTCAGAGAAGTTTCGGTTGTTAGCAGAGCAGATTGGATTGCCGCTTGATGGGGAGACCTCAAGTGTCTTTTTGACTGGTCAGATTGAGTCGGTGACCCTGCACAAGGTCAGCAAGATTTGGGATTTTACCTTCCGTTTTGAGAGCACACTGACACTTGCTCAGTATCATCTTCTAAAGGCTCACCTGACCAATGAATTTGAAAAGCGGGGCAACACGGCACGTTTTACCATCGTGACAGACTCGCCGCTTTTTGAAACAGAGCTCCTACAGGCCTACTACAAGGAGGCCTTTACGGAGGATTTGTGTGCTAGTGTCGGCTTTAAGAGCCTCTTTCAAGACTTGGAAGTCGCCTACGAAGACGGCGTGCTCTATATCAAAGGGCCAGAAACACTGGACACCGACCACTTCAAGAAAAACCACCTGCCCAATCTGGTCGAGCAGCTGAAACGCTATGGTTTTACGCCCTTAAAGGTAGCGGTCAAAGTCTGCCAAGAGATAACCCAGAGCCAGGAAGAGGCTTTTCATGCAGAAAATGAAGCCATCGTCCAGCAGGCAGAAAAAGAGACCTTGGAGGCCCTTGAGCAGCTATCCCAGATGGCGCCACCACCAGCAGCGGAAAACACTTCCTACCAAGACTTTAAGAAATCCCGTCCTGCTGCTCCAAAACTCGACAAGGCAGAAATTACGCCTATGATTGAGGTAGAGACGGAAGAAAACAATATCGTCTTTGAAGGACTGGTCTTTGCGGCCGAGCAAAAGACGACTCGGACAGGGCGGATCATCATCAATTTCAAGATGACGGACTACACTTCCTCCTTTACCCTGCAAAAATGGGCCAAGAATGAAGAAGAAGCCCAGAAATTTGACATGGTCAAAAAGGGAAATTGGCTCCGCGTTCGCGGCAACGTCGAAACCAATAACTTCACTCGTGATTTGACCATGAATGTCCGTGATGTTCAAGAAGTCAAGCACGATATCCGCAAGGATCTGATGCCAGAGGACCAGAAGCGCGTCGAGTTCCATGCCCATACCAATATGTCCACCATGGACGCTCTGACACCTGTCGAGGATCTCATTGCGCGTGCGGCCAAGTGGGGGCATAAGGCTGTCGCTATCACCGACCATGCCAATGTCCAGTCCTTCCCGCATGGCTACCACGCAGCTCACAAGGCTGGTATCAAGCCCCTCTTTGGCATGGAGGCCAATATCGTTGAGGACCGGGTCCCCATCGCCTACAATGAAGCAGATGTGGACCTGGCAGAAGCCACCTATGTCGTTTTTGACGTGGAAACGACTGGGCTCTCTGCGGTCTACAATGACCTGATTCAGATTGCGGCCTCTAAGATGTACAAGGGCAATGTGATCGCTGAGTTTGACGAATTTATCGACCCAGGACATCCACTGTCTGCCTTTACGACGGACTTGACCGGGATTACGGATGAGCATGTCCGAGGCTCTAAGTCGCTGGAGACGGTGCTACAGTCCTTCCAGGAATTTTGCCAGGGCTCTGTCCTGGTTGCCCATAACGCTACCTTTGACGTCGGTTTTATGGATGTCAATTATGAACGCCATGGCATACCGACGATTAGCCAGCCGGTCATCGACACGCTGGAGTTTGCCCGCAATCTCTATCCAGAGTACAAGCGGCACGGTCTGGGTCCCTTGACCAAGCGCTTTGGAGTGGCTCTGGAGCACCACCACATGGCCAATTATGATGCGGAAGCGACCGGCCGCCTGCTCTTTATCTTTCTAGAAGAAGCACGAGAAAAACACCAGATTCGCAATCTCAACCAGCTCAACACCAGCCTGATTGCGGCTGATTCCTATAAAAAGGCCCGGGTCAAACATGCCACCCTCTACGTAGTCAACCAGACAGGGCTCAAAAATATCTTCAAGCTGGTCTCCCTGTCCAATACCCAGTATTTTGAAGGTGTGCCGCGGATTCCACGGACGGTGCTGGACGCCCACAGAGAGGGCCTGATTTTCGGGACGGCCTGCGATGAAGGCGAGGTCTTTGATGTCCTGGTCTCAAAAGGCATCGACGAGGCGGTCAAGGCAGCTGCCTACTATGACTTCATTGAGGTCATGCCGCCCGCTCTTTATGCGCCGCTGATTGCCCAAGAGCAGTTCAAGGACATGGATGAGATCCATCGCTTGATTGAAAATCTGATTGAGGTAGGGAGACGCTCTGGGCTTCCCGTCATTGCGACGGGCAATGTCCACTACCTGGACCCAGAAGAGGAAATTTACCGGGAAATCATCGTGCGCTCTCTGGGTCAGGGAGCCATGATTAACCGGCCTATTGGGCGGGGCGAAGCAGCCCAGCCTGCACCCTTACCAAAGGCTCACTTCCGCACGACAAATGAAATGCTAGACGAATTTGCTTTCTTAGGCGACAGCCTAGCAAGAGAAATCGTCATCACCAATCCCAATGCCCTAGTCGAGCGCTTTGAGGATGTCGAAGTGGTCAAAAAAGACCTCTACACACCTTACATCGAAAAGGCCGAGGAGACGGTGGCTGAGATGACCTACCAAAAGGCCTTTGAAATTTACGGCAATCCTCTGCCTGACATTATTGATTTGCGGATAGAAAAAGAGCTGTCTTCTATCTTGGGGAATGGCTTTGCCGTGATTTACCTGGCCTCCCAGATGTTGGTGAATCGCTCCAATGCGCGTGGCTACCTGGTCGGATCTCGTGGGTCTGTCGGCTCGAGTTTTGTTGCCACCATGATTGGCATCACGGAGGTTAATCCCATGCCACCCCACTATGTCTGCCCTAACTGCCAAAAAAGCGAGTTTGTGACCGATGGTTCCTACGGGTCTGGCTACGATATGCCAGACAAGGACTGTCCAGACTGTGGCACCGAGTACCGCAAGGACGGCCAGGATATTCCCTTCGAGACCTTCCTTGGCTTTGATGGGGACAAGGTCCCCGATATCGACCTGAACTTCTCTGGTGATGACCAGCCTCTAGCCCACTTGGATGTACGCGACATCTTTGGCGAGCAGTATGCCTTTCGGGCGGGTACCGTAGGCACCGTGGCGGACAAGACAGCCTACGGCTTTGTCCGTGGCTATGAGCGGGACTATGGGAAATTTTACCGGGATGTGGAAGTCGAGCGTCTAGCGGCAGGAGCTGCCGGGGTCAAGCGGACCACTGGTCAGCACCCGGGCGGGATTGTCGTGATTCCAGACTATATGGATGTCTATGACTTTACCCCTGTCCAGTATCCAGCTGAGGATGTGACCGCCGAGTGGCAGACCACCCACTTTAACTTCCACGATATCGATGAAAATATCCTCAAACTCGATATCCTAGGTCATGATGACCCGACCATGGTCAGAAAACTTCAGGACTTATCCGGCATTGATCCGCAGACCATCCGGCCAGATGACCCAGGAGTCATGGCCCTTTTCTCAGGGACCGAGATTCTGGGCGTTACGCCAGAACAGATTGGCACCCCCACTGGGATGCTGGGCATCCCAGAGTTTGGGACCAATTTCGTACGGGGGATGGTAGAAGAAACCCATCCGACCACCTTCTCAGAGCTCCTGCAGCTATCTGGACTGTCTCACGGGACCGACGTGTGGCTGGGCAATGCCCAAGACCTAATCAAGTCAGGGATTGCGACCCTGTCGACCGTTATCGGCTGTCGGGATGACATCATGGTCTACCTCATGCATGCGGGTCTCGAGCCCAAGATGGCCTTCACCATCATGGAACGGGTGCGCAAAGGCGCCTGGCTCAAGATTTCCGAGGAAGAGCGCAACGGCTACATCCAAGCCATGAAGGACAACAATGTCCCTGACTGGTACATCGAGTCCTGTGGGAAAATCAAGTACATGTTCCCCAAAGCCCATGCGGCAGCCTACGTCATGATGGCGCTGCGGGTGGCCTACTTCAAGGTCCACCATCCGCTTTATTACTACTGTGCTTACTTCTCCATCCGGGCCAAGGCTTTTGATTTGGCCACCATGTCAGGAGGTCTTGATAAGGTCAAGGCCAAGATGGAAGAAATCTCCCTCAAGCGCAAAAATAATGAAGCTTCAAATGTGGAAATCGACCTCTACACAACGCTTGAAATCGTCAACGAGATGCTGGAGCGCGGTTTCAAATTTGGCAAGCTAGACCTCTATAACTCAGAAGCCATTGAGTTCAAGATTGAGGGTGACACCCTCATTCCACCCTTTGTGGCCATGGATGGTCTGGGTGAAAACGTCGCTAAGCAAGTCGTCTCAGCGCGAGCAGAAGGCGAATTTCTCTCCAAAACTGAGCTCAGAAAACGAGGAGGCCTCTCTACCACCCTCGTCGAAAAGATGGACGAAATGGGCATCCTAGGAGGCCTTCCTGAGGACAACCAACTGAGTCTCTTTGATGATTTGTTTTAAGCACCTAAACCAAGACTGCCTTTCGCAATCTTGGTTTCTTTATGGTAAAATAGTTTCATTATTAGTTTATTTGGAGGAAATCATGGTTTTACCTAATTTTACAGAAAATCTCGAGAAATATGCCCACCTCTTGGTCAAGCGCGGCATCAACGTTCAGCTTGGTCACACAGTCGCTTTGCGTATCGCAGTTGACCAAGCTGAGTTGGCTCGTCTTTTGGTCAAGGAGGCTTACGCCCAAGGTGCTAGCGAAGTCATCATGCAGTGGGATGATGATGTCATCACTCGTGAGCGCTATCTCAACGTTCCACTTGAGCGCCTGGAAAATGTCCCTGCCTACAAGGTCGAGGAGATGAACTACATCCTTGAAACAGGTGCCAGCCGTTTGGTCATCCTGTCCGATGATCCAGGAGCCCTTGACGGAGTCGATGCGGAGAAGTTATCCCGCGCCGCACGGGCTTCTAGCATCGCTCTTCAGCCCTTGCGTCTAGCTAGCCAGGCCAATAAAATGTCCTGGACACTGGGTGCCGCAGCAAGCCCGGCTTGGGCTAAAAAGGTCTTCCCAGACGCAGCAAGTGAAGAAGAGGCCGTTGACCTCCTCTGGGACCAAATCTTCAAGACCTGCCGTGTCTACGAGGATGATCCAGTCCAAGCCTGGATTGACCATGAAAATAAATTGGTCGAAAAAGCCACTGTCCTCAATAAGGAACAGTTCGTCAAACTCCACTACACAGCGCCTGGCACTGACCTGACCCTCGGTCTGCCAAAAGGTCATCTCTGGGAAGCAGCAGGGTCGCTCAACTCCCGAGGTGAGCACTTCGTGGCCAATATGCCCACAGAAGAAGTCTTTACAGCGCCTGATTTCCGAGTGGCAGATGGCTATGTGACTTCTACAAAACCACTCAGCTACAACGGCAACATCATCGAAGGCATCAAGGTGACTTTCAAGGATGGGGAAATTACAGATGTGACGGCTGAAAAGGGCGACGAAGTCATGAAGAAACTGGTCTTTGACAATCGTGGTGCGCGTGGTCTGGGCGAAGTAGCCCTGGTGCCAGATAAGAGCCCAATTTCTCAGTCAAACATCACCTTCTTTACGACACTGTTCGATGAAAATGCCTCCAACCACTTGGCCATCGGTGCAGCCTATGCCTTCTCTCTCGAAGGTGGGACTGAAATGTCAGAAGAAGAGCTGGAAGCAGCTGGTCTCAACCGCTCAGATGTCCACGTGGACTTCATGATTGGCTCTGACAAGATGGATGTGGACGGTATCCGTGAGGATGGTACAGTCGTTCCTATCTTCCGCCAAGGGGATTGGGCCATTTAAGGAGAACCTATGCTATTTTCTATTATTACAGGGGCCTTGATTGGTCTCATCGCGAGCGCCCTGACCAATCGGGAGGACCGGGTCGGCTGCCTGGGCCGTATTGTCGTGGGGCTCCTTGGTTCTTGGATAGGTCAAGCACTCTTCGGGTCTTGGGGGCCACAACTGGCTGGCATGGCTATCGTACCATCTGTCCTTGGGGCGGTTATTCTCTTAGCACTTTTTGTGAGAAAATGATAACGTAAAACCGATTCTTGCTCGGTTTTTTAGCGCTTTCAAAATATCTCCGAGTGGAGTATAATAGAGGAAATACAGGAGGTGTTTATGACAGAGATTCAATACAAATGGGCGACGCTGGGGACAGGCGTTATTGCTAATGAACTGGCGCAAGCCATGGAAGCATTGGGAGGCAAGCTCTATTCAGTGGCCAATCGGACCTATGATAAAGGCCTAGCTTTTGCGGAAAAGTATGGCATCGAAAAAGTTTACAGGGACATTGACGATGTTTTTGACGATCCAGAAGTGGACATCATCTACATCTCGACGCCACACAATACCCACATCAACTACCTGCGAAAGGCGCTGGCCGCAGGGAAGCACGTTCTCTGTGAGAAATCCATCACGCTTAATAGTGCCGAGTTGGAAGAAGCCATTGCTTTGGCGGAGGAGCATCATGTCGTGTTGGCAGAGGCTATGACTATTTTCCATATGCCACTCTATCGCAAGCTTAAGGAAATTATAGATGCTGGCAAACTGGGTCCACTCAAGATGATTCAGATGAATTTTGGTTCTTACAAAGAATATGACATGACCAATCGCTTTTTCAATCGCGACTTGGCAGGTGGTGCGCTCCTTGACATTGGAGTCTATGCGCTCTCTTTTATTCGTTGGTTTATGTCGGAGAAACCAGTTCAGGTGACATCCCAAGTCAAGTTCGCCCCTACGGGCGTCGATGAACAGGTTGGCATTCTCTTGTCAAATTCTCAGGGGGAAATGGCGACAGCTACCCTTAGTCTCCATGCCAAACAACCAAAACGCGGTATGTTGGCTTATGATAGGGGCTACATCGAAATCTACGAATACCCGCGCGGTCAGGAAGCGGTCATCACCTATACGGAGGACGGACATCAGGAGGTCATCCAAGCTGGCGACACCAAAAATGCCCTGCGCTACGAGGTGCAGGACATGGAAGAAACGGTATCAGGAAAAGCTGATCACAGCTACTTAGACTACAGTCGTGATGTCATGGCCATCATGACCCAGCTCCGTCAAGAATGGGGCATGACCTATCCAGAGGAGGAGTAGAGTATATGTAAAAAGACTTGGATTTCCAAGTCTTTTCTGCTATCTACTCAATAATCAACATGCCCTCTTTGACCGCTAGAGGATGTTCTGGGTCGATGCGGTCGTAGAACATGATACCGTTGATGTGGTCGATTTCGTGTTGGACGACGATGGCGTTAAAGCCTTTGAGTTTGATTTTTTGTTTGTTGCCATTTTTGTCGGTGTACTCAACGGTGACGCGGGCATGGCGGACGACGTAGCCTGGGACTTCACGATCGACAGACAGGCACCCTTCTCCCCCTTCGATAGCTGCTTCCTGCACCGAGTGGGAGACGATTTTGGGGTTGTACATGATTTCCTGCAGGGCATAGGCTTCTTTTGGTGGATTGCCCTCTTGGTCTTCAGGGTTTGGCACTAGGACGGCAATGATGCGGCGGGAGACATCCAGTTGCGGAGCGGCGAGGCCGACACCACCGCGCAGCCCCATTTTTTCTGCCATGACAGGGTCTTGCGAATGCTTGAGGAACTGCATCATCTTTTCACCCAAGATGATATTTTCATCAGAAAGAGGCGTCTCCACCTCCTCAGCAATCTTACGTAGGGTTGGATGCCCCTCGCGGATGATATCCTCCATATCAATCAAGTGGGCTGCTTTGGTTAGTTTTTCGATAGCGAACATGTTCTTCTCCTTGGAAATAGTATAAGTTTAGTATAGCACGATTGGGCAAGGAATGAAAGTCTGTTGTGCTTTGGCAAAGATTCCATTATAATCAAGGAGTGGGATTTTCCCTTAGTACAATTATTTATTTTATAAATTGGTGTTTTATTAAGGAAACATTTAAACAAGTCAGATGGATGCTTTTCCGCCTAGACAGGAACTTTCCGCCGAGGTGAAAGTCCTAGAACGATAGGTCTAGGACTAGGGGTTGGAAAGACCAATTGGCTTTCCAAAAAGGAATGGAACTCCGATAGGAGGTCGCTTCCGCCCCACACCACTTAAGGAAAACTTCCCCAAAATACTAAATAAAAGCAAAAAGTGTATAAGAATGAGTGTGAAATGATTAAAAAATTAAGTTTATTGAGTCTGTCCTTTATGCTGGTCAGCTCTTTCGCCATCTCGTCGGCCCTGCCCCAGATGGCTGCCTTCTATAGCAATTACCCTATCGAGCAGGTCGAGTTACTGGCCTCTCTGCCTTCCTTTATGATTATTGTCACGCTCCTATCAAATGGCATCTTGAGCCGCTACCTATCAGAGCAAATCCGCATCGTGACGGGGCTTTTGCTCATGACGCTAGCTGGGATGGCTCCCTTTTTTATTCAGGATTATGCCTTTGTGTTTGTGACTCGACTTCTTTTAGGAGTGGGGATTGGCCTTATCAATGCTCTCGCCATTTCCATCCTGAGCGAGCACTATGACGGGAAGGAGCGCATTCAGATGCTGGGCTTTCGTGGCTCGGCGGAGGTCGTCGGCTCTGCGGTCATGACGTTGATTGTCGGTCAGCTCTTGAAGATTGGTTGGCAGTGGGCTTTTCTGGTCTATGGTTTAGGCTTTATCATTCTCTTCCTTTATCTTTTCTTTGTCCCCAAAAAGGCTAAGGAATCAGCAGTCAGCCAGGAATCGCCAAAGGCGGGAAAGCTCTCGACAGAGCAGATTGTCTTTGCAGTGCTGCTGGCTCTTTTGGCTGGTTGGACCATCTGTATCAATACGGCGATTACGCTGCGGATTCCGACTGTTGTCACCCAGATGGAAGTGGCAGGACGATTAGGGACCTCTACCGAAGCCAGTCTTGTCCTCAGTATCCAGCAGTTGGTCGGGATTGTAGCGGGCCTTGTCTTCTCCAGTTTTTTGACCATCTTCAAAGACAGACTGCTCTTTTTTATGAACTTAGGACTGGCTCTATCTCTGCTAGCTCTGTCGCTATCAACCTCGATTGTCTGGATGAGTGTGTCTGTTATCGGGACAGGCTTCTTCTACAGTCTAATCTTAAATGCCATTTTTAGCCAGATTTCGCAAATTATTCCGCTCAAGTTGGTCAATAGTGCCACGGCCATTGTTCTGGTCGGCTGCAATCTAGGGGGCTCTCTAGCACCCTATGTGCTCAAGGGCTTCAGCTATTTCACTTCCAGCAATTATCATTATTTCGCCATCTTTGGCGTCTCTTGTCTGCTGTTGGCAACTCTGTTATTTTTCAAAGGAGATAAAAGCAACGATGATCGAAAACAACCGACTCAATGAGCTCATCAGCCGCTTTCCTGAGGACGTGCAGGTCCTCTTTCAAGATATGATTCCTGCTTATCAGCTGGGCTATGTGGATTACGTCTATCAGACGGACAAGGTTGATGTGCAGCAACGCCGCATCAAAAATCTGGCCAAGACTTTCCGCTGCATGGACTATTATTCCGTCATGCCGCTGACCCAGGATTTGGCGCTAGAAATCGCCAATCAGTGGATGTATGAGCCACCCTATGATTTTTACAATGCAGTTGCAGATCCAGAGGATTATGCGGAGTTGATTTCGCCAGAAGCGCGTGGGGATCGCTATTTTGCTGTCATCCGCAACGCTGGCCTTTTAGGCTATTTTACCTACGAATGGTCGGCGGATGTGCTGGCACTGGGCCTCGGGATGAAGCCAGAACGGACTGGACAGGGAGATGGCAGAGCTTTTTACCAAGTAATCGAAGATTACCTAATCAAAGAATGCTCGCCTCGGAAATTATCGCTAGCAGTTGCGACCTTCAATGAGCGAGCACAGAGACTGTACCGTGCAGTTGGCTACCGAGAAATCGAGCGTTTTGTCCAAGAAACGAATGGAGGTCTCTACGACTTTATCAAAATGGAAAAGGAAGTGAATCATGCGTCTGGATAAATTTTTGGTGGATTGCGGTGTCGGCAGTCGAAGCGAGGTCAAAAACCTCCTCAAGAAAAAGCAAGTGACTGTCGACGACCAGATCGAAGCCTCTCCTAAGCGCCAAGTTGATGAAAAAACAAATGTGATTGCGGTAAATGGACAAGTCCTAACCCATGAAAATTTTGTCTATTACCTGCTCAATAAACCGCAGGGGGTCATCTCTGCGACAGAAGACGCCAGTCATCGCACGGTGCTCGATTTGCTGGATGAGACCGCTCGTCATAAGCAGGTCTTTCCTGTCGGGCGGCTCGATATCGATACGACTGGGCTCTTGCTATTGACCAATAACGGCCCGCTGGCCCACGCCATGCTCTCCCCTAAAAAGCACGTGGATAAGCGCTACGAAGCCACGGTCGCTGGCATCATGGATGGCGCCGATATCCTTGCCTTTGAAAAAGGAATTGCCCTCAGTGATCATGATTGTCAGCCAGCCAAGCTGGAGATTATAGAGACTAACCAGCTAGCAGTGACCTGTCTGGTCCACATCACCATCCGTGAAGGCAAGTTTCATCAGGTCAAACGCATGGTGGCAGCCCGCGGCAAGCAAGTGACAGCCCTCAAACGCCTGACCATGGGACCGCTGACGCTGGATGAGGAGTTAGCACTTGGCGACTGGCGCAGATTGACAGAGGAAGAAGTAGTGAGCCTAAAAATTTTTGGAGTGGAATTATAAAAAAGGCAACCTGCCATGATGAGCAGGTTGCCTTTTACTGAATAGCTTGCTCTTTCTGATATTCCACGCCCCAATCCCACATGGAGTCGAGAACGGGCTTCAGACTACGTCCACGCTCGGTTAGGCTATATTCCACACGGGGTGGGACTTCGGCGTAGACCTTGCGGTTGACCAGACCTTGTGCTTCCATGTCGCGGAGCTGGCTGGTCAGGACCTTTTGGCTGACGGAGCCGATTGATTTTTTCAATTCCCCAAAGCGCATGGTCCCACCCAATAAATCCCGTAAAATCAATATTTTCCACTTGTCGCCAATTAGGGACAGGGTCATCTCAACTGGACAGGATGGCAACCCTGTCGTATCACGATAAGCCATGATTTCTCCTTTTATAGTATCTTTTTGTAACTTACCTAATATTATAAACTTTTGTTCCGAAATAACAAGTTCAAAAATGAAAAGATGATTTATTTTTTTAAAAAATATCTGTTTCTTATTTTAAGGAAAGATTAACTTTTTTTAAGTCTTATCTTAGGTTTCTCGTGTTTAATAAAGTCATAACAAAAGTAAGTAAGGGGTAGCATATATGATTTACAAACATACCAAACAAACACAAGAACGTTATTCAATTAAAAAATCATCAAAATGGAAAACAGCTGGGTCAGTTCTAGTAGCTAGCTTAATCTTTGCTAGTTCAGTTGTCTTAAATAACAGCAAGGTTTCAGCGGATGAAGTGAACACAGAATCAACAATCTCAACGGTGACGACAGGTGAAACCACAGCTGGTCTGATTGAATCAAGTGTGCAGACAGAAGATACGTCAAATACTACTGAAACAAGCACTGCTACGGATACAAGTACAACAACTACGACAGCGGACACGACTGCTACATCAATAAGCAGTGAAACATCTGAACTTTCAAATACATCCTCAACTTCAGAAGCAAGTTCTTCTGAAACTGCTGAAAGCACGACTAGTGAAATATCAGCATCTGAAACGAATAACACAGATGAAAACATTAGCTCTAATACAAGCTCAAGCACCATTGAAACCACTGCGTCCGAAACAGACTCAGTTTTAACCAACAGTGCTTCAGACGCAGCTACTGAAGCGACGATAACTGAGTCTAGCAGTACAGATTCAGAAAGTACAACGACAACGTTTACCTTCAATGGGACAACTGTAGTATCAAGTGATAGCAGTACAGTTATAGTAGACGGGACAACCATTACCATCAATCAAACAGGGTCATATACTTTGACCGGAAATGGTACAGGCTATACTATTATTGTGGCGGGTAGCGTGACAGATCCAGTCACGATCTACTTGGATGGTGTGTCCTTAACGGATTCATCTATTACTTCCAATTCTTTAGCAGGATTGACGGTGTATGTCCTTTCAGACAGTTCTATTGCTTCGACGTCTGCTAATGCAATCGAAGCAGCGGGAGCCTTGACCATTACGAGTGGTACTGGAAGTACCCTTACCCTTTCAAGTACAGAAAAGCACGCCATTAAGGCTGATAGTGTAACGATTGACTCTGTAACACTTGATTTGACATCTGAGGCTAAAGACGGCATCAATGCGACAACAGCTGTAACCATTAAAAATGCCACAGTCAACATTACAGCGACAGATGATGGTATTCAAGTCGAAGACGAAACAGATGTTAATAGTGGTGATTTGACGATTACTGACTCAACGGTAACTATTAATGCGACAGATAAAGGTATCACGGTTACAGATGAATTGACTGTTGAGGGGAATTCTAAAGTAGCAGTCGTTGCAGGTGATGAAGGCATTGAAGGGCGTTATATTAACTTGACAGGAGGTACCGTTGACCTCACTGCAGGTGATGACGGTATTAACGCAACTGAATGGACAACCAAGGATAGCGCTGATACATCAAGCTTAACCAATTCAACTTCTGATTTGGAAAATGAAGTTGCCATCAATATTGATGGTGCAACGGTAACTATCCTGGCAGACGGTGATGGTATCGACAGTAACGGGAATGTGACTGTTAAAAGTGGTTCCCTCTATGTCGCACAGACCAGTGTAGACAATTCCGCTATTGACTATGATGGAACAGGTATTATTTCAGGAGGTACCGTATGGGCTATTGGTAACCAAGGAATGGCTCAAGCCTTTACAACAGGTTCAAGCCAGTCTTACATCATGGCCAACATTTCAGGAAGTGCAGGGGATACTATCACAGTTACTGATAGTTCTGGAAATGTTGTTGCAACAACGACTGCAACGTCTTCATTCGGAAACGTGGTCTTTAGTACTGAGAGCCTAACTTCGGGTGAAACTTATACCATTACGAGCTCAAGTGGTTCGAGTGCAACAGCAACAGCTACCGAAGAAGGGACAAACAATGGTCCTGGTGCTGGTGGCATGGGTGGCTTCCCAGGTGGCGGTTTTGGCAATAGCTCAATGACTGATAACTTCGGAGGCTACGGCGGACCAACCAGCTATGGTGGCAGCTCTACCAATACGGGTACCGTCAACACACCGTGGGGGCAACCAGGTTCGACAAGTTCTGAAAATACGACAAGCACAAGTAGTACAACTTCAACAAGTCAGACGCCTAATGCAGGCCGTCCAACCCCACCAAACTTTGCAAGTCAAACAAGTAACTCTACGTTTCCAAATGTTAATACCACACCTTCTACGACTGCAAGTAGCACAATGTCACCAATTGCTAGTGCCCCTATCTCTACGACTGCTAGTACCTCAGCAGCAACAACTAATGCTAACCAGCCAGATGCAACAACTTCAGCAACGACAGCAAGAAGTACAAGCCCATCAGGTCAAGGCTCATCAACGACCAATGCTTCATACCCTGAAGTAACGTCATTTATGTCTGAAGTAGCAGTTGCAAATCAATCGGCAGAAGTACAGCCCGCACAGGTATCGACAGATGCGACAAGTAGCACCCAACAACAAGATCAAGAGACTGCTGACAAGTTGAATAAGATACTTACTCAAAATCAAACTTCTGAAGTATTCAAAGGTCAGTCAGGCTTGAGTCAAAAGGATAATGTTAGCCCAGTTGTACAAACTAATCTTGCTCAAAAACAAAGTACAAGCTCTAAGTCTAACCAGTCTTCTAAAAGCTCACAAAGTAGCCAAGCAAACAAATCAACTTTACCAGATACTGGTGATGTGAGCAGTTTGGGACTAGGTGCATTAGGGGCTGTACTTATGGCAACATCATTCGCTCTTAAAGGAAGAAAGCATTCTCGTAAGTAATTTGACAATTTAGAAATTGGGATTTTAAAAAAATTAACGGCGAAACATCTTGAAACACCAAAATCCTTACCTTAAAGTAACTACCCCACTTTAAAGTGCCTACTTTTCATTTTGAAACTAAGGGGTTAAAATAGAGTCATGGTCGAGGTTACCTCGAAAATAAGTCTCAAAAGGAGAAAAACGATGACAACTTTAATCACAGGTGTAACTGGCGGACTGGGTGCTGCCATTTTGGAAAACGTGGCAAAAACCTTGCCAACTAACGAGATTGCCGTTTTAGTACGTTCAGAGGAAAAAGGCCAGGCCTTCAAGGCGGTAGGCTATGATGTTCGCATTGGCGATTATTCTGACGAGAAAGTCTTGGCGGACGCTTTTGCTGGCATCGAGACCCTTATGTTTGTCTCTGGGGCTCCAGGGCAGGCTGTTCCACGTGATGAACAGCATAAAAATGTTGTTGCGGCAGCTAAGGCTGCGGGTGTGAAAAACGTGGTTTACACCAGTATCACCCATGCGGACACTTCTAAAGCAATCCTTGCCCTTGACCACCGTGTCACAGAAGAAGCTCTCAAAGCGTCTGGTCTCAAGGTGAAAATCCTGCGCAACAACTGGTATGTAGAGAATGAATTGGACACCGTCAGGGCTGCGCTGGCTGGTCAAGACTTTGTCCATGCAGGTGGCGACAAGCGTGTCGGCTGGGCCCTCCGTCGCGACTACGGTGAAGCAGCAGCCCGTGCTTTGACACAACCATTTGAAGGCTACCAAGTCTACGAGTTATCAGGCAAAGCCATTACCTACGCTGACTTTGCAGAGGCTGTCAAAGATGCCACTGGCGCAGATTTCGCAGTACAATCATTGACCGTTGACGAGCTCAAAAAAGGTTTGGAAGCGTCTGGCGCACCTGAAGGTTTGGTTGGCTTTGCGACTCTTGTCCAAACCACCATCGCAGAAGGCTCCCTTGAAATTGAAAATTCTGAAAGCGACCTTGAAACTCTGCTAGGTCACCCGCAGACCGATTTAGTGACAGTCATCAAAGAATTACTCGCATAAGTGAAGGGCAGACTGAGGTCTGTCTTTTCTGCTTGAAAGGATACCCACTATGAGCACACAAGAACTCTTGAAAATTCTCGTTGACGAGATTCACTCCGTTGTGATTGCGACCGTGGACCAGGACGGTAAGCCGGTCACCCGCGTCATCGATATGATGTACCAGGATGGCGAGACCGTCTACTTTTTGACGGCCAATACCAAGGCCTTCTATCTGCAGTTGCGGGAAAAACCTTTTCTGTCCCTGACTGGCATGACACAGGGTAAAGACAGCATGCACCGCAAGTCCATCTCCTTCACTGGCCGCATCAAGCACATCGGCAAGGAGAAGCTGGATATTTTGCTAGAAAACAACCCCTACATGTACGACATCTACCCGACCGAGGAAGCACGTCAGGTGCTGGAGGTCTTCAAGTTCGAGTCTGCCGAAGGCGAGTTCTACGACCTGACTGTGCTCCCACCGCAGTCCTTCCCCATTCAGATTGGACGTTAGGCTATGGACTTGATTGCTTCCGCTAAGGAAAAAATAGCCTCTGCAGACAAGGTGCTAATCGGCGCTGGCGCGGGCTTGTCGGCAGCAGCAGGACTGACTTACTCGGGCTCGCGCTTTGAAAAAAAGATGGCCCCTTTCATTTACAAGTATCAGCTGCCT
>CAUTON010000025.1:0-16233 GCA_963539895.1 uncultured Streptococcus sp.
TTAAATAATGGTTTACCATCTTTTGAAATTACCTAAAAAAAATTAGACATTATATTGATTTGAAAGAAGCCAATACTCAAATTATGGGAGCAAGTTTTAAGAATACTGCTCAAGTAGTTGAAGCTCTTGAAGCAGGAGCTCACACAGCGACTATCCCGGCGGATATATTTGAAGCATTTATAAATAGAGAAATTGCAATCAATGCGATTGATGTTTTTAATGCGCATGGTAAGGAACTAAGAAAAAAATATGAGTAAGATTGAGAGATGTTAGTTTGTACTGGCATCTCTTATTTGTTTTATTGACAATGCCATAGTCAAAAACTATGATAGACTTTGAAAATTTAAAAGACGAATTTGCCGAATGAGGCAGAAAAAATGTTCCCGAAATGCTACAATAAACAGTAGAAACACTATGGAGGCGACTATGACCGATTATAAATTAGAAACGATTTTGGCCCATGCTGGGGTTAACCAAGACGAAAAAACAGGAGCCCTCATTTCCCCGATTCACTTTTCAACTACCTATCAGCATCCTGAGTTTGGCCAGTCAACCGGCTTTGACTATACCCGTACCAAAAACCCAACCCGTAAGACCTTGGAAGACACTCTTGCTAAGATTGAGAAGGCAGACTATGCCCTGGTGACGGCTTCAGGTATGGCAGCTTTGGTCTTGCTCTTTAACTCTTTTCCTGAGCGGTCTAAGATTGTAGCGGCGCGTGATCTCTACGGCGGATCTTTCCGTTGGTTCAATGAAATGGAGGAAAAGGGACGCTTCTTCTTCACCTACACCAACACCGAGGAGGAGATGATAGCGGCCATTACAGATGAGACCGACTACGTCTTTATCGAGACGCCGACCAATCCGCTGATGGTCGAGTTTGATATCGCTAGAGTATCCCAGATTGCCCACGACCATGGCGCAAACGTAATAGTAGATAACACCTTTTATAGTCCCATCTACCAAAACCCCATCGCCCATGGCGCTGATGTCGTCATGCACTCAGCCACCAAGTACCTATCAGGTCACAATGATGTCCTAGCCGGTGTCCTCATGACAAGTGACAAAGCCATCTATGACAAGCTCTTCTACGACCAAAATACGACAGGTCCAACCCTATCACCCTTTGATAGCTATCTCCTCATGCGAGGTCTCAAGACCCTATCTCTCCGTATGGAGCGCTCGACAGAAAATGCGCAAGCTATCGCAGCCTTTCTGGGAAGTCATCCAGCCGTCAAAGAAGTCCTCTACACGGGTAAGGGCGGCATGATTTCCTTCAAAGTCGCTGACCAGGCTAAAATTCCAACCATCATTAACACTCTGGAAGTCTTTACCTTCGCAGAAAGTCTGGGTGGGGTAGAAAGCCTTGTTACCTATCCATCCACTCAGACCCACGCTGACATCCCAGCAGACGTGCGGACTTCTTACGGTTTGACAGATGATTTGCTGCGGATTTCCGTCGGGATTGAAAATGTGGAAGATTTGATTGCTGACTTGGCGCAAGCACTGGAGGTGTAGGATGGGAACCTATGATTTTACCACACGGCCAAATCGGCTGCAACAGCACACGGCCAAATGGAAGGGGACAGAAAGCAACCCTGATTTATTACAAATGTGGATTGCGGACATGGATTTTGAAGCTCTGCCAGAAATTCGTGCCGCTATCCGCGACTATGCCGACCAGCACATCTTTGGCTACCCTTACGCACCAGATAGCCTCTACCAGTCGATCCTTGATTGGGAGAAAAATGAGCATGACTATGAGACGACACGCGACGCGATTGTGCTGATTGAGGGAGTGGTGCCAGCGATTTCGGTGGCCATCCAAGCCTTTACCAAAGAAGGGGATTCTGTCCTCATCAATACACCTGTCTACCCCCCGTTTACTCGCTCGGTCAAACTCAACAACCGTAAGTTGGTGACCAATTCATTGGTCAAGCAAAATGGTCATTTTGAGATTGACTTTGACCAGCTGGAGCGGGATATTGTGGACAATGATGTCAAACTGTATGTCCTCTGTAGCCCGCACAACCCTGGCGGTCGTGTCTGGACCAAAGAGGAGTTGACACGGATTGGTCAGCTTTGCAAGAAGTATGGTGTGCTCTTGGTCTCAGACGAGATTCATCAGGATTTGGCACTCTTTGGCAATAAACACCATTCCTTTAACACCTTGGATGCGAGCTTCAAGGACTTTACCATTATCCTGAGTTCTGCCACCAAAACCTTCAATATCGCGGGGACAAAAAATTCCTTTGCCATCATTGAAAATCCTGCCCTCCGCAAGACCTTTGCCCAAAAACAACTGGCCAATAACCAGCATGAAGTGCCAACCATCGGCTTTATCACGACGGAGACAGCCTTCACCTACGGCAAACCCTGGTTAGAAGAGTTGAAGCCGGTTTTGGAAGGCAACATCAATTACCTAGTGGATCGATTTGAAGCAGAAACCAAGATTGCTGTCATGAAACCAGAAGGAACTTATCTGGTCTGGTTGGATTTCTCAGCCTATGGCCTGACTAATCAAGAGCTACAAGACAAGCTCATCAACGAAGCAAAAGTTGTCCTCAACGACGGCTTTACCTTCGGAAAAGAAGGCAAACTCCATGCCCGCTTCAATGCTGCAGCCCCATTTGACACCGTCAAAGAAGCGGTAGAACGGGTTGTCGCTATCTTTAAAGTTTAATTTTTTATAGAAGAAAAGGATTAGCGCGCTAATCCTTTATTTGTGTTTTTCGATAGTCAGTTGGGCTCATATGATAAATTTTTTTGAAGGCACCACTAAAGTTCAGTGGGTCCTGATAGCCGACAGAATAGGCGATTTCAGTGATGGATAGGCTAGGATTTGCGAGCAGTTCACAAGCGCGATTCATCTTGACTTCGAGAATATAGTCTTTGATGGAATAGCCTGTTTCCTCTTTGAAAATTTTATAAAGGTAGGAACGACTAAGAGAGAGTTTTTCTGCAATATCTGCTACTCGGATGGCATTCCCATATTGGCTATGAATCATTTTAACAGTTTGCCGTACGTAGTCTTTAGCGACTCGTTTGGATTCGAACAGTTCTTCTCGGGGAAATTCTTCAATGAGATGGCCGAGCAGTTTATGCAACTCACCAATGAGGAAGAGTTCTTTGGTCAAAATATGCCCGTGTCGGTCAATACGAGTAATGGAGAGCATGTCCTCCAAAATCGGAGACGAGAGATTAGAATGAAGGTAGTAGTTTTCCATGAGTTGACTCTGGCGCAAAATCCCATCCGTCCGTGAACCGCTAAAACCAAGCCAGATATAAGACCAAGGGTCAATCCCATCTGCCTGATAGAAAGTTACTTGGTCCTTAGGAAGGATGAAAATGTCCCCCTCCTGCAGCTCCGTCGTCACGCCATTGATGGTAAATTTTCCCTTTCCCGTAAGGATAAAATGCAGAACGTAGTTGTCTCGTACGGTTGGTCCAAAAGAGTAATTTTTGGCACAGATTTCAGCCCCATAATGGTCCACATTGAGGTCAAAATGATAGCTATCAAATTCATTGTAGATATTTAGAATATTCAAAGCATCTATCCCTCCATAGGAAACATTATACCATATTTTCAGCACAAATTCCTATTTGTGGAAGCGTTTAAAAGTGGTAAAATGAATCCATAAATACGAAAGAGGAGAAAGAAAAGTGATTCGTTATCAAGAGCGCAATAAGCTCTTCCACTTGCAGACTGATGCTTTTTCATACGTCGTGCAAGTCTTAGATAGTCAGCACTTGGTGCATGGTTACTTCGGGAAAAAGATCAATCACTTTGACTCAAGTAACAAAATCGTATATCTGGATCGGGCCTTCTCGCCTAGTCCCTTCGATGGCAATCGGACTTTCTCGCTGGACACTCTACCATTAGAATATAGCAGTAATGGTCTAGGAGATTTTCGAACATCTGCTATTGACTTACGCAATGAATTTGGAACAGCACTAGACCTCAAGTACAAGACACACCGCATTTTCAAAGGAAAGAAAGAAATCCCAGGCCTGCCAGCTAGCTTCGGATCAGAAGCTGCTGTCGAGACCTTGGAAATTGACCTTTTCGATGAGTTGACGGATGTGACTGTGACCCTGTCTTACAGTGTCTTTACAGCAGCCAACTATTTAGCTCGCTCAGCGGTCATCAAGACTGGTCAACATCCGACTCGGATTGAAAAAGCTCTGTCCTTTACCATTGATATGCCACACATGGATTTCAACGTTCATACCTTGACAGGTCGCTACGCTTACGAAAAAGAGTGGACAGTCACCCCGCTACCTTACGGCAAGTACTCGATTGGGTCTATCCGAGGAGCTTCAAGCCATTCGCGCACGCCATTTATCGCCTTGGCGGATAAGGACGTGACCGAGGATGCAGGGCAAGTCTACAGTGCCCATCTGGTCTACAGTGGAAATTTCACAGCCTTTGCCGAGACAACAGCCCTTCACACGACGCGTTGGGGCATCGGTCTCAATGATGAAACCTTCAGCTGGCTGTTGGAAGCTAATCAAGAATTTCACACGCCAGAGGCTCTCTTGTCCTATACGGATAAAGGGCTGACAGGGATGACTCAAACCAGTCATACTTTCATCACTGAGCATCTCAGCCGCAGTCCTTTCACCAAGAAAGAACGACCAATCCTCATCAACAACTGGGAAGCAACTTATTTCCATTTTAAAGAAGAAAAATTACTTGACTTGGCAAAAGTGGCCAGCCAATCAGGCATAGAGCTCTTTGTTCTAGATGATGGATGGTTTGGTAATCGAAATGACGATGAGAGTTCACTCGGTGACTGGATTGTCAACAAGAAAAAATTGCCACATGGGCTAGATAGACTTGCCAAGTCCATCAATGACTTAGGAATGCAGTTTGGTCTCTGGTTTGAGCCTGAGATGATTTCAGTTGATTCAGACCTCTACCGTGCGCATCCAGAATGGGCCATTCGCTCAGTTGGTCGCGCTCACACCTACAGCCGTGAGCAGCTGGTACTGGATTTGTCGCAGGAAGCTGTCTGTGATTACATCGTAGATGCGGTTGGGGCAGTCCTAGATTCAGCCAACATCACCTACGTCAAGTGGGATATGAACCGCAACATCACTAATATCCCAGAAAGCTACGCCAACGATAAAAAACAAGAATTTTACCATCGCTATATGCTGGGGCTCTACAGCGTATTTGAACGCTTGACTACTCGCTTCCCACATGTGCTCTTCGAGTCCTGTGCAGGCGGTGGCGGTCGAAATGACCTGGGGCTTCTCTACTATATGCCGCAAGCTTGGGCTAGTGACAACACCGATGCTATCGGCCGTCTCTCTATCCAAGAAGGCACCAGCCTCATTTACCCAGTGGTCTCTATGGGGGCTCACGTTTCAGCGGTGCCAAACCACCAAGTGGGACGGATTACTCCATTCTCTACTCGTGGAAATGTGGCCATGATGGGCAATCTCGGTTACGAGTTGGATCTGACCTTTTTGTCTGAAGAAAAAGTGGCAGAAGTCGCTCAGCAGACCGCAACCTACAAGACCATTCGCAATACAGTTCAGTTTGGCAAACTCTATCGTCTGAAAAAGACGGACAATACTATGGCTGTCAACTACGTCAATGATGACCAAAGTCAAGCAGTCTTTACCTTTGTCAAAGTCTTGTCCCAGCCAGAAGCGCCGCTCATCCATGTCCGCCTCAAAGGTCTGGATCCAGATGCGCAGTATCATTGTCCAACCTTGGACGAAGTCTTCTACGGAGACGAGCTCATGAACGTCGGACTCACCATCCCATACGTTCAAAAAGATTATTTTAGTGTTCAATATATATTCAATAAACTTTAGGAGGGTTTTATGAAAGTCAAATCTTATTTAAAAGGTGCATCCGTTATCGCTCTTGCAAGCTTCCTTGCAGCGTGTGGCAGTTCATCTAGCAGCAGCAGCGACAAGGTAGAAATCGAATTCTTCTCACAAAAAACTGAGATGCAATCTACTTTGCAAGAAATCGTTGATGATTACAATGAGTCACAAGACGAAGTTGAGGTGACGTTGACAAGCGTTCCAGATGCTGGTACTGTCTTGACTACACGTATCGCTAATGGTGAAGCACCAGACGTGATTAACGTTTATCCACAAAATGCTGACTTCAAGGGTTGGGCAGCCGATGGTCAATTTGTTGACTTGACAGATGAGTCAGATATTCTTAGCAATTTGAACGAAGGTGCAGCAGAAGCCTATGCTATCGACGGTAGCATCTACAACATCCCGCTCACAACCAACGTGTCTGGTATCTACTACAATAAGGATGCCTTCGAAGAATTAGGTCTTGAAGTACCAACTTCTCTTGAAGAATTCCAAGCTCTTGTGAAAGCTATCAAAGATGATGGTCAAACACCATTTGCAGCAGCACTTGGCGATCCATGGACCTTCAACGGCTTCGCTCAATTGGCATGGATTCAAAGTGCTGGTGGTGCAACAGAAGCAAATGATATCCTTCGCTTCAGCGAAGCAGGCGGTATCTCAGCTGATGATGCAGTCACTAAAAATGTTGCTGAATACCTAGACCTTTTTTCAGGCAATACTCAATCTAACTCAGAAGGTGCACTTTACGCAGATGCAGTTGCTACCTTTGCTTCAGGCGATGCATTGATGATGGCAAATGGTTCATGGGCCTTGACAGTTATCAATCAACAAGAGCCTGATTTTGAAGTTGGCTTCTTCGCAATGCCAGGTTTGTCATCTGATGACGCAGCAATGACTGTCGGTGCTGCTGACATGGCTGTATCTATCTCATCAAGCTCAAGTGAAGAAGAAATCGAAGCTTCTAAAGACTTTGTTGAATACTTCAGTTCAGCAGAAGTGTTCCAAAAATACTATGATGTAGATGGCTCACCAACTTCTGTAACGGATGTGGATACAGAAGGTAAATTCGAAGAAATCGCTGACGTTGCAGCACTTGCCTTCACTGACCAACAAGCTATCTGGTTGCAATCAGAATGGACTTCTGAAGAAACATTCTGGGATGCAAACGTTGCTTACATCAAGTCTCAAGATTTGAACGCTTATGTTACAGACTTGAACACATTCTTCGACACAATGAAATAATCATTGATTTCGTTCTAAACCCCAAGGGAGAGTCTGGATATCAAACACCAGACTCTTTCCCTTAGTAATATAGGAGAAGCACAATGAACAAAAATGGATTCGTTAGTAAATACTGGCCCTACCTCTTTGTAGCGATTCCGGTCATCCTCCAGCTGATTTTCTTCTTTTATCCGCTGGTCAATGGAGTTATCTACTCGTTGACGGACTGGACAGGACTGACTCAAACCTACAATTTTATCGGCCTTGACAATTATTTCGCCATCTTTAAGGACCAAGCTTTCTTCCAGTCCTTGACCTTCACGATTCTCTTTACAGTTGGTTTGGTTGTCGGTGAAGTTGTCATCGGTATCTGGATTGCGACTTTGCTCAATCGTAAGATTCGGGCAGTCGGTTTCTTCCGGACCTGGTATTTCTTCCCTGCTGTGTTGTCAACTGTAACGATCGGTTTGATTTTTAGTCAATTGTTCAACTACGGTGTGACCCAAATCGGTGAAGTCCTAGGGATTGAATGGCTCAGCTCTAACTTGCTCTACCAAGAAAACACCGTCTTCTGGTCAGTTCTCTTTGTAGCACTCTGGCAAGGACTTGCCATGCCAGTCGTTATCCTATTATCTGGTTTACAATCTATTCCTGAAGATATCAAAGAAGCAGCAGCTATTGACGGGGCTAATAAGAGCCAACAATTTTTCCAAATTGAGCTTCCTTTCCTCTTGCCATCTATTTCTATGGTCTTTATCCTAGCTATGAAATCAGGCTTGACAGCTTTTGACTTGATTTACTCATTGACCAAAGGTGGGCCAAATGGAGCGACGAAGACACTGGGTCTCTTAGTCTATGACAGTGCCTTTACCAATCACCAGTTTGGCTATGCCAATGCCCTCGCGGTGGTGCTCTTTGTGATTATCACAATAATCTCAGTTTTGCAAATCACCCTATCTAGAAGATATGAAGTCTGAGGTGGATGACTATGAAAAATAAAAAACAGAATAATCTAATCACCTATATCGTACTCTTTACAGGGATTCTCCTCATGCTGATTCCCCTTGTGGTGACCATTGCTAGCTCATTCAAATCCACTAAAGATATCACAGGTAACTTCTTTGGAATTCCAGAAGAATGGACTTTGGCCAACTATGAGCGTCTCATTGATGATGGTGTGGTTCAATACTTCCTCAATTCAACCTTTATCACGGTTGTTAGTGTGGCTTTGATTATCTTGGTTATTCCGATGGCGGCCTTTGCTATTGCCCGTCACATGGACCGCAAGAAAATTTTTGCCATCATGTACACTTTGCTGATTATCGGGATGTTTGTACCTTTCCAAGTTATCATGTTGCCGATGGCGAGGCTGATGAGCACACTCGGCATGACCAACTTGATTGGTTTGGCTATTCTCTATCTGACTTACGCCATTCCGCAGACGCTTTTCCTCTATGTTGGTTACATTAAATCCATTGTGCCAACTGAGATGGATGAGGCAGCTTCTATCGATGGTGCTGGTCGCTTCATGATGTACCGCAAGATTATCTTCCCACTCATGAAACCAATGCATGCGACAGTTCTCATCATCAACGCCCTCTGGATTTGGAATGACTTCCTCATGCCCCTCTTGGTGCTCAACCAAACGAGTGACAGCTGGACCATGCCACTTTTCCAATACAACTACCAAGGTCAATACTTGGCAGATTACGGACCAAGCTTTGCCTCTTACGTAGTCGGTATCATCCCAATCCTCATTGTCTACCTGATTTTCCAAAAGAAAATCATTTCTGGTATGACTAGTGGATCTGTGAAATAACCTGGCAATTATCTATAACATAAAAAACGACAAGGGTTGTACCATACGGTCAACTCTTATCATTAGTTAAAAAATTAAAGCGTATACAATAGAAAGTGATAGCTATGAAAATCAAAAACCAAGCTATGTTGATTACCTATTCGGATAGTTTAGGGAAAAACTTGAAAGAGTTGAAGCAGGTCTTGGAAGGGCCACTCAAGGATACCGTCGGTGGTGTGCATATCTTGCCCTTCTTCCCATCTTCTGGTGACCGTGGCTTTGCACCAATGGATTACACCAAGGTGGATCCTGCCTTCGGTGACTGGTCAGATGTAGAAGCGCTAGCTGAGGACTACTACCTCATGTTCGACTTCATGATCAACCACATTTCAGCCAAGTCTCCTTATTTCCTTGACTTCTTGGAGAAAAAAGATGAGTCAGCATACGCGGATCTCTTTATTCGCTATAAAAACTTCTGGCCAAATGGTGAGCCAACTCAGGAAGATGTGGACCTGATTTACAAACGCAAACCGCGTGCACCATACCGTATTGCACAATTTGCCGACGGTACAGAAGAAAAAGTCTGGTGTACCTTTGATGAGCAGCAGATTGACCTGGATGTGACGACGGAAACCACTCGCAAATTCATCAAGGACAATCTGGAAGGTCTGGCCAACCACGGAGCTTCTATCATCCGTCTGGACGCCTTTGCCTATGCCAATAAAAAAATTGGCACTAACTGTTTCTTTGTTGAGCCAGATATCTGGGAAATGCTCCACTATCCTCGCAACCTCTTGGCACCACAAGGTATTGAAATCCTGCCAGAAATCCATGAGCACTATACCATTCAGCAAAAGATTGCAGAGCAAGATTACTATGTCTACGACTTTGCCCTGCCTATGCTGGTCCTTCATGCCCTCTATAGTGGTAATGTCAATCGTCTGGTTCACTGGATGGAAATTTGTCCGCGCAAACAATTCACAACGCTTGATACCCATGATGGCATCGGTGTCGTAGACGTCAAAGACCTCTTGACAGATGAAGAGACAGAAGCGACTCGCGAAGCGCTCTACGCTCAAGGTGCCAATGTTAAAAAGATTTACAGCACAGAAGCTTATAACAACCTGGACATCTACCAAATCAACTGTACCTACTATTCAGCCCTTGGTAATAACGACCAGGCTTACCTCTTGGCTCGTGTCCTTCAGTGTTTCGCACCAGGTATTCCACAGATTTACTACGTGGGTCTTTTGGCTGGTGAAAATGATATCGAGCTTTTGGAGTCATCAAAAGAAGGCCGCAATATCAACCGTCACTACTATGATTTGGAAGAAATTGAGCGCGAAGTGGAACGACCTGTGGTTAAATCCCTCTTCAACCTGCTCAAATTCCGCAATACCAGTCCAGCCTTCGACGGTGAGTTTTCTGTCAAAATGGTAGACGAAAACAATCTGGAAATCAACTGGAATAACGAGGATGCGGCAGTAGCAGCAACTCTGACTGCTAACCTCAAAGACCATTCCTTCATCATTACAGAAACAGATGAAGAAGGCGTCAAAGAAATCGCTTTGTAAGCTGAAAACTGGGTTCCCCCCAGTTTTTTTGCAGGAATGGAATCAACTCATGCTATAATAAAAGAAAACGCTTTATAAAGGAGTTTTTATGGTAAGTGAAAAAGAAAAAATGCTGGCGGGCCAGCTCTATAATTCTGCGGATGAAGAGCTGGTAGCTCTTAGAGACCAAGCTCGCCTCTACCGTCAACGGGTCAATCAAGAAATGGATGGTGCAAAGCGCTCTGCCCTCATGAAGGAATGGCTAGGGACGACGGGAGAACGCATCTATGTGGAGACGCCTGTCACCCTGGATTATGGCTGCAATGTCCATGTCGGTGAGGATTTCTACGCCAATTTTGGCTGGATGGTGCTGGATACCTGTCCCGTCACCATTGGAAAAAACGCCATGCTGGGACCCAATGTCCAGTTCTACACCGCTCTTCATCCCTTGAAAGCTTCGGAGCGGAACGCTGGACCTGAGTACGGCGCTCCTATCACGATTGGCGATAATGTATGGATTGGTGGTGGGGCTATGGTCCTTGCTGGCGTGACTTTGGGCAATAACGTTGTTGTTGGCGCGGGCTCTGTTGTTACCAAGCCTTTCCCTGACAATGTGGTCATCGCAGGCAATCCTGCACGCATCATCAAAACCATTGAGGAATAGTCAACCAGCGAGAATCTTTTCAGGTCAAATGAGCATTTTCGCTTAAATTTTGGTAGAATATATGAAGAAATTCTAAAGGAGAAACATCATGGGAAAATTCCAAATTATTTCACATCCGCTGATTCAACACAAACTATCTATCTTGCGTCGTAGTGAGACTTCCACAAAGGATTTCCGTGATTTGGTCAATGAAATTGCCATGCTCATGGGCTATGAAGTTTTGCGCGACCTACCACTAGAAGATGTAGAAATCGAAACACCTGTGGCGAAGACTGTGCAAAAGCAGTTGTCAGGAAAAAAATTGGCCATTGTACCAATCCTGCGTGCTGGTATTGGTTTGGTTGATGGTCTCTTGAGTTTGGTACCATCTGCAAAGGTTGGTCATATTGGGATGTACCGTGATGAAGAAACCTTGCAGCCAGTTGAATACTTGGTGAAATTACCAGTAGATATTGATCAACGTCATATTTTTGTGGTCGATCCGATGCTTGCGACGGGCGGTTCAGCTATTTTGGCGGTAGATTCGTTGAAACAACGCAGTGCAGCCAACATTAAATTTGTCTGCTTGGTAGCTGCTCCAGAAGGTCTAAAGGCGCTACAAGAGGCACATCCAGATATCGATATCTACACAGCGGCCCTCGATGACCACCTCAACGAGCATGGTTATATTGTCCCAGGTCTAGGGGATGCTGGAGACCGTTTGTTTGGTACGAAGTAATCTCAATCGATTTTTGAAAAGAGGGTAGGACATTGAATCCTACCTTTTTGTTTCTGGAGATGAGGTGGGAATGGTGCCAGTCCTATATGACTTTTTATGTAGAATTGTTTGATTTGTGGAACCTAGTCGGCTTCGCCAAGAAAGTTGGTTGACTTTTTGCTTTCTCATTCTTTAGTCGGTCATTTCTGTGATATAATAGAATAGAATAGAATTTTTCCAGAATGAGGTAAGAAATGGCAAAGAAAAACTCTCGTGTCGTTCGGGAAGACCGCATCATTCCTAGACGGCTCAATGTGCTGTTCGGTTTTGTAATTCTGTTATTTACGATTTTAATTGGGCGCCTGGCCTATATGCAGATTGTCAATCAGGATTTTTATACCAATAAATTAGCGACGGTTAGCCAGAAAACAATCACGACTAGTTCGGTCCGTGGGCTCATTTATGATGCGAATGGAACTCCCTTGGTCGCCAATGAAGTGTCGCTGGTGGTCAGCTTTACACGGTCAAACACAATCACTGCTGAAGAAATCAAGCGTATTGCCAAGGAACTGCTCAACTATGTGACAGTCAGCGATGTGTCTTTGTCAACACGGGATAAGGCGGATTATTATTTGGCGGATCAGTCAGTATATGCAGCAGTGGTCAAGGCTCTGCCCAGCGATCAAAAGTATGATACGGCTGGAAATTCACTAGATGAATCAACCATATATGCCAATGCAGTAGCTAGTTTGACAGAGGAAAACTTGACCTTTTCAGATGAGGATAGCAAGGCTGCAGAATTATTTTCTCAGATGAATGCGGCATCGTATTTTGAAACGGTGCATTTGGTGACAGATGATTTGACGGCTGAGCAGGTTGCTTTGATTGCAGCCAATGAAGAAAATTTATCTGGCATTTCGACAAGTAGTAATTGGGATCGAGAAGTGCTCGATACCTCGCTGGCTTCCATCATTGGGACAGTGACTACCGAACAGGCTGGATTACCAGAAGAAGATGCGGAAGAATATCTGGCTAAGGGCTATTCACTCAATGACCGTGTGGGGACGGCTTATCTGGAAAAGCAATATGAAGAAGTCCTTCAAGGGCAGCATGAAGTCCAAGAAATCAATTTGGACAAAAATGGGAACGTCGAGAGCATCGAGACGATTCAGGAAGGGGAGATGGGTGACAATATTAAGTTGACCATTGATCTGGAATTTCAAGATGGTGTGACCAGTATCTTGAAAAAATACTTTGAAAGTGAGGTGGCATCAGGCAGTGCCGCCTACTCAGATGGGGTCTATGCTGTGGCTCTGGATCCAGATACAGGCGCCATTTTGGCTATGTCTGGTTTTAGTCATGATACGACGACTGGCGAAATTTCCGAAAATGCCTTGGGAACCATCACTTCGACCTTTGTCCCAGGTTCCATCGTCAAGGGGGCTACTCTCACAGCTGGCTGGGAAAATGGTGTTCTGTCTGGCAATCAAAGCTTGACAGACCAGACCATTCAATTCGCAGGGTCATCCGCCATTAATTCTTGGTTTACCACTTATGGCCCACGCAGTATCACTGCGGTGGAGGCTTTGGAATATTCATCCAATACCTACATGGTCCAAGTGGCTCTTGGTCTGATGAATCAGTCTTATTCTGCCAATATGTATCTGCCAGATGACGAAGAAACGGTTCAGTCTGCTATGGAGAAACTGCGCACAGCCTTTGCCCAGTACGGACTAGGAACTGCGACAGGCATTGACCTACCACTAGAATCAACCGGTTATCTACCAAGTGAATACACAGCTTGGAATTATATCACCAACTCCTTTGGCCAGTACGATAACTATACACCGATGCAGATGGCCCAATATGTGGCGACAGTCGCAAATGGTGGGACTCGAATCTCGCCCCACCTGGTGGAAGGAATCTATGAGTCAAATGAGGATGGTAGTCTGGGAGACTTGATTGAGACTGTTTCGGGAGAGACAATGAATACGGTAGATATCTCTGCGGAGAATATGGCATTGATCCAGCAAGGTTTCTATCAGGTTGTGCATAGCACGAGCGGTTTTGCGACAGGTACTGGTCTGGCAAGTGGGGCTACTGTCTCCATCAGTGCTAAAACGGGTACTGCGGAAACCTACATCACCAATTCATCTGGAAATCTGGAATACGTTGTCAATACAAACGTGATTGCCTATGCACCGAGCGATGATCCACAGATTGCAGTGGCGGTTGTCTTGCCCAACTTGACCAATCTAGAGTCTAAGACCAGCGAAACCATTACGACCGAAATCATCAACCTCTACAACTCCTTGCACCCAATGAGTAGTGGAAACTAAAGCCGATGACGGTTGATAAGTCTAAAAGCGAACAAACTGGAATTGGTTTGCTCGCTTTTTAAATTGCGCAGATGCTGAGAAATCTATTTTCCAAAATGGTTATTTGGGTCTAAATTTGTTAAACTAGTCTTATGAATGAACTGATTAAACACAAGCTGGAGTTGCTGCCAGATAGTCCTGGTTGCTACATCCACAAGGATAAAAATGGCACCATTATCTATGTCGGCAAGGCCAAGAATTTGAAAAATCGGGTGCGCAGCTATTTTCACGGTAGCCACAATACCAAGACGGAGCTGCTGGTGTCGGAGATTGAGGATTTTGAGTACATCGTGACGGGGTCTAACACTGAGGCACTGCTCTTGGAGATTAACCTCATTCAGGAAAACATGCCCAAGTACAATATCAAGCTCAAAGATGACAAGTCTTACCCCTACATCAAAATCACCAACGAGCTCTATCCGCGGCTGCTCATCACGCGTCAGGTCAAGAAAAATGACGGGCTCTACTTTGGTCCCTATCCCGACTCGGGCGCGGCGACCGAGATTAAGCGCCTGCTGGATCGCCTTTTTCCTTTCAAAAAATGCACCAATCCTGCCAACAAGGTCTGCTTTTATTACCATCTAGGGCAGTGCAACGCTCACACCATTTGTAAGACCGATAAAGCCTACTGGGATGGACTGAAAGAGGATGTCAAAAACTTTCTCAATGGCAAGGACGATAAGATTGTCAATGGCTTGCGCGAGAAGATGGGCAAGGCTTCCGAGCTCATGGAGTTTGAGCGGGCGGCAGAATATCGCGATTTGATTGAAGCAGTAGGGCTTCTGCGCACCAAGCAGCGGGTCATGAGCCAGGACATGCAGGACCGCGATATTTTCGGATACTACGTGGACAAGGGCTGGATGTGTGTCCAGGTTTTCTTTGTCCGTCAGGGCAAGCTCATTCAGCGGGATGTCAACATGTTTCCTTACTACAACGACCCTGAGGAGGATTTCCTGACCTACATGGGGCAGTTTTATCAGGACAAGAAACACTTTATTCCCAAGGAGATTTTCATTCCTCAGGATATTGATGAGGAGCTGGTCAAGGCTATTGTCAACACCAAGATTATCAAACCCCAGCGAGGTGAGAAGAAGCAACTGGTCAATCTCGCAACGAAGAATGCGCGTGTCAGCTTACAGCAGAAGTTTGATTTGCTAGAAAAAGACATCAAGAAAACGCACGGTGCCGTTGAAAATATCGGCGAGCTGCTCAATATTCCCAAGCCAACTCGCATCGAGGCTTTTGATAACTCCAACATTCAGGGAACCAGTCCTGTTGCGGCTATGGTGGTCTTTGTGGATGGTAAGCCCAGCAAGAAGGATTATCGCAAGTTCAAGATTAAGACGGTCGTCGGGCCAGATGATTATGCCAGCATGCGCGAGGTCATTTATCGCCGTTATAGTCGTGTCATGAAAGATGGGCTGACCCCGCCAGATTTGATTATCATTGACGGGGGGCAAGGGCAGGTCAATGTGGCGCGTGATGTCATCGAAAATAAGCTGGGCTTGGATATTCCCATCGCAGGTCTGCAAAAAAACGACAAGCACCAGACGCACGAATTACTCTTTGGGAATCCGCTGGAAGTCATGGAGTTACCGCGTAATTCCGAGGAATTTTTCCTCCTCCAACGCATCCAAGACGAGGTGCACCGCTTTGCCATTACCTTCCACCGCCAGCTGCGCTCCAAAAATTCCTTCAGTTCTAAACTGGATGGCATTGCTGGGCTCGGACCAAAGCGTAAGCAGCTACTCATGAAACAGTTCAAAAGCCTGCCAAATATCCAAAAAGCAAGCTTAGACGACATCGTCAATTGTGGCATTCCGCGGAATGTGGCGGAAAATATCAAGGACGTTTTGAAAGCAGAATGAGAGGGCGGGCAAGAAATCGATAATTTTGAAGAAATTCGATTTCATCGTCACTCTTTAGTTTCAAGGGGACAACCTGAAATAGTCTGAGGTTGGAAATAAAGCGAGCGCAACTCACATCAACTGTTAGGGATGTAAAAGCTGGTTTACCAGCGTATTATAGTTGTTTAGCTTTTATTTAATATATGATAAAATAGACCTATGACTTAT
>CAUTON010000026.1:0-15947 GCA_963539895.1 uncultured Streptococcus sp.
GACGAAGTCAATCAAAATGTCTTTTCTGAAAGCTTGGAAAGTAGGCTTCAAAAAGGAGATATATTATTTAAGCATTTTTCATTAAATAGTTTCTCATATTTCTGTCAAATAAAGAAAGAATTTTACAAATGTACGAAAAAAATGTAACCGTTTTCGGTTGACATTCTATCAGCTAATTAGTATAATGGTTGTGGAATAATATAAAGGGCAATGAGGCCTATGATTGCAATGGCGCAACCGTTTCAAATCATAGGTTCTTTGTTGCTTTTTTTCTAACCCAATTTGTAAAATGTTTGGTTTTTTAGAGTAATTTCTGTGACGGGGGCATACTTTTTCAGTCGTTTGAGGTCACGGTCGTCGGTAATGAGGGTGATAACGGTGCCTTCCTTGCCCATGCGGCCTGTCCGACCTGCTCGGTGAGTATAGCTCTCCAAATCGCGGGGGAGTTCGAAATTCAGGACACATTCCAGATTGTCGATATCGATCCCGCGTGCTACTAAGTCAGTCGCAAGTAGCAGGGGAATTTCATGATTTTTGAAGCGCTCCAAGATGACCTTGCGGAATTTAACATTGACATCGGAAGCAAGAGAGACCGCATTGACACGGTTGAAGAGGAGCTTTTCTTCTGCTGAGCCTAAGTCAGAGAGGCTGTTGAAAAAGGTCAGGGCACGGAAGTCGGGCAGGTTGGCAAATTTGCGTAGCCAGTCCAGCCGATCACGCTTATCCACCTTGATGTAGCAGTGCTGGATGGTGTCCAATTTCTCATCTGTGACGTCAATCACTTCGAAGTCCACGCCCAGTTTTTCAGGGTGCACGGCAGCGGTGGCACTCATACAAATCAGCTGATGATCGCGCGGTACGTAGTGGATAATCTTATTGACAAAGCCATATTGGGAATCAGTTAGGAGTTGGTCAAATTCATCTAAGACAATGGCATTGACGTTCATCATCTTGATTTTTTTCATCTTGATTAGTTCAAAAATGCGCCCAGGGGTACCGATTAGGATTTCTGGTCCTTTTTTCAGGCGCTCGATTTGTCGTTTTTGGCTAGAGCCAGATAGGAAGAGCTGAGCGGTCAAGCCTAGCGGTTCTGCCCATGTCTTAGTCACGTCGAAAATTTGACCAGCCAATTCAGTATTGGGGGCTAAAATCAAGAGTTGCTGCGTCTTTTTAGGGGTAAGTTTCAGCAGTAGTGGCAGAAGATAGGCCAGGGTCTTGCCTGTTCCTGTCGGGCTGATACCCAAGACATGCTTGCCAGCCTGAATCGGCTCGAAGGCCTCTTCCTGAATACGGGTAAAGTTTGTAAAATTGAGTGCTGCTAGCTGGTCTTGCCAGCTAGTCGGTAGTTGATGGTTCATCGTTGTCCGCCTTTTATAGAATGTTTGCGCCTGTGTGCATGCGGTGTGTATTGACCTGTCCTGCTGGGAGTTAGCCAGACCTTGTCAGGGGTACAGTGCATAGTTTTCTGTCTTTCATTATAGCATGATTCATGGTAAAATGGAAACTGATAGAAAGAGGAGAAATATGACGCGAAAACCTATTATTATCGGTGTGACAGGAGGATCTGGTGGTGGGAAAACCAGTGTGTCTCGGGCTATTTTAGACCATTTTCCAAATGCGCGAATTGCCATGATTGAGCACGATTCTTACTATAAAAATCAAGACCACCTGACCTTTGAGGAGCGGGTGAAGACAAATTATGACCACCCGTTGGCCTTTGATACGGATCTGATGCTGTATCATATGAGTGAGCTCATTGCAGGGCGGGCAGTTGATATTCCTATCTACGACTACACACGACACACTAGGTCGAGCGAGACCTATCGTCAAGAGCCTCAAGATGTTTTTATCGTTGAAGGGATTTTGGTCTTAGAAGATAAGCGCTTGCGTGATTTCATGGATATCAAGATTTTTGTCGATACAGATGATGATATTCGGATTATCCGTCGGATTAAGCGGGATATGGAAGAGCGGGGGCGGAGCCTAGACTCCATCATTGAGCAGTACACGACGGTTGTCAAGCCCATGTATCACCAATTTATCGAGCCAAGCAAACGCTATGCCGACGTGATTATCCCTGAAGGAGTATCGAATGTCGTGGCTATTGACCTGATCAATACCAAGGTTGAAAGCATTTTACGAGAATTGTAGAAAATTGTCAGATAATATAGAAAATTCTTGACGAATCGGCTAAAAAGCGTTACAATAAACCTATCATTCTCAAGGAGAACCGCCATGCACATCGTAAAACAAACTCTTTTGTTGCGACAGAGGGGCTAGTGCTTTCAGCATTAGTCCTGTTTGGCTTACCAGGCGGGATGACACCTTGCCTGGTCGCAAGGTGTTTTTCTTTTTTCATCTATCCATTTATCCTTTAATCCTTCCTTATCTCGTTTTGCCTAACTACAGTTATGCCTGCAACTCGAAGCGTCGGACTAAAGGCAAATGAATAGATGAATCCAAGTGTGTATTGCAACAAACTGATGAGAAATCAAAATATATTTTAGAAAAAAGAGAAAGTGGTGCAACATGCGTACAGTAGAATTTTTAGATACCAGTCTTCGGGATGGCGAGCAGACGCCAGGGGTTAATTTTTCGATCAAGGAAAAAGTGGCTATTGCCAAGCAATTGGAAAAATGGGGTGTATCCGCCATTGAAGCAGGTTTTCCGGCAGCTAGTCTGGATTCCTTTGCGGCAGTTCAAGCCATCGCTCAAGCTATGACAAAGACGGCTGTCACAGGTCTGGCACGATCCGTTAAAGCGGATATTGATGCCTGCTACGAAGCCTTGAAGGACGCGAAATATCCCCAGTGTCATGTCTTTATCGCGACCAGCCCGATTCACCGTGAGTTCAAGCTCAATAAGACCAAGGAAGAAATCCTAGCTGCCATCACTGAGCATGTATCCTACGCTCGCTCTAAGTTTGAAGTTGTCGAATTTTCACCAGAAGATGCAACGCGGACTGAATTAGATTTTCTCCTAGAAGTGGTGCAGACTGCGGTCGATGCTGGCGCTAGCTACATCAATATTCCAGACACTGTTGGCTTTACCACACCAGAAGAGTACGGTCATATCTTTAAGTATTTGATTGAAAATGTCAAGACAGACCGTGAAATTCGTTTTAGCCCCCACTGTCACAATGACCTAGGTATGGCCGTGGCCAATACCCTTTCCGCTATCAAAAATGGTGCTGGTCGGGTGGAAGGCACCATCAATGGCATCGGGGAGCGGGCCGGCAACGCCGCCCTAGAAGAAGTGGCTGTCGCCCTTAATATTCGTGCCGATTACTATCAGGTCAAGAGCCCTATCGTCCTCAATGAGACGGTCAACACCTCTGAGATGGTATCGCGCTTCTCTGGCCTGGCTATTCCGAAAAATAAGGCTGTGGTCGGTGGCAACGCCTTCTCACACGAGTCTGGTATTCACCAGGACGGCGTCCTCAAAAACCCACTGACCTACGAAATTATCACGCCAGAGCTAGTTGGGGTCAAGTCCAACTCTCTGCCGCTTGGTAAGCTATCTGGCCGCCATGCTTTCATCGAAAAACTAAAAGAATTAGAACTGGAATTTGAAGAGGCTGAAATTGCGACGCTCTTTGCCAAGTTTAAAGATTTGGCGGATAAGAAACATGATATCACGGATGCCGACATTCGCGCCTTGGTAGCGGGTATCACGGTTGAAAATATGGAAGGATTCTACTTTGCCAATCTTAAATTGGTCTCCAATGTGGATGAAACCATCACTGCGACTGTAACGATGGTCAACCAGGAGGCTGAAAGTATTGATTTGATTGCCAATGGTCAGGGGTCTGTTGAGGCGATTTTCAACGCCATTGATAAATTCTTCAATCAAACGGTTCGTCTGAATACTTTCAATATTGATGCCATCACAGAAGGGATTGATGCCCAAGCAGCTGTGACCGTCAGTGTCGAAAATGTGGATACGGATACCATCTTCAATGCAACAGGAATCAATTTTGATGTCCTGAAAGCAGCGGCTATTGCCTATATCAATGCCAATATCATGGTGCAAAAGGAAAATGAAGGCCAACTCTCTAGCCGTATCTCAGAAAAAGACTAACAAGATAGAGAAGGAAATAGACATGGTAAAAAAAATAGTGGCCTTAGCAGGAGACGGGATTGGACCCGAGATTATGCGTGCTGGGCTAGACGTGCTCGCAGCTGTCGCTGATAAAACAAACTTCACCTACACAGTCGAAGAAAAAGCCTTTGGTGGGGCAGGGATTGACGCTAGCGGCCATCCGCTACCAGCTGATACCCTTGCTGCGGCAAAAGAAGCAGATGCCATATTGCTGGCAGCTATCGGTAGCCCTCAGTATGATGCGGCGCCAGTTCGTCCAGAGCAGGGACTCCTAGCTATCCGAAAAGAACTAGGTCTCTTTGCCAATATCCGTCCCTTGAAAATCTTTGACGCCCTCAAGCACCTCTCGCCCCTTAAGTCAGAGCGGATTGAAGGAGTAGACTTTGTCATGGTGCGCGAGCTGACAGGTGGTATCTACTTTGGTGAGCATACATTGGAAGTTGACAAAGCCCGCGATGTCAACGACTACAGCTATGCCGAGATTGAGCGAATTGTCCGCACAGCCTTTGAGATGGCCAAGAGCCGCCGTGGCCTTGTGACCAGTATCGACAAACAAAATGTCCTTGCGACCTCAAAACTTTGGCGCCAAGTGGCAGAAGAGGTAGCTAAAGACTATCCTGACGTGACCTTGGAGCACCAGCTGGTGGACAGCGCAGCCATGCTCATGATTACCAATCCAGCTCGTTTTGATGTGATCGTGACGGAAAACCTTTTTGGTGACATTCTCTCTGATGAGGCTTCTGTCCTACCAGGTACACTTGGTGTCATGCCGTCTGCCTCGCATTCAGATGGCGGACCGAGCCTCTATGAGCCGATTCATGGCTCTGCGCCTGACATTGCTGGCCAAGGTATCGCCAATCCGATTTCCATGATTCTCTCCGTCGCTATGATGCTACGGGAGTCCTTTGCTGAAATTAAGGCTGCTCAAATGATTGAAGGAGCAGTAGATAGCACGCTTTCAGCTGGTATCCTAACTCGGGATCTCGGTGGCTCTGTCTCGACAGATGAGATGACGACTGCTATTATTGAAAGACTATGAACATTCAACAAATTTTAACCCTGATTCTCCTTGCCTGGAACCTGGTTGTCTTTGTCACCTACGGGATTGACAAGGGCAAGGCCATTCGCCAGGCTTGGCGGATACCTGAAAAGACCCTGCTGACCATGACTTATCTGGCTGGTGGATTGGGGGCGACCCTAGCAGGCTATTTCTTTCATCACAAGACCCGCAAGTGGTACTTTGTTGCCTCTTGGTTTGTGGGGATTGTGGTGGATGTTGCGATTTTGTATTTGATTTGGAGGTAGGCCATGAGCGGTCAATCGATTTTTGATAAGGTCTGGGACCGGCATGTCATCACAGGCAAGCTTGGTGAGCCTCAGCTCATGTACGTGGACCAGCATTATATTCATGAAGTGACTAGCCCTCAAGCCTTCCAAGGCCTCAGAGATGCCGGTCGTACACTCCGTCGTCCAGAGCTGACCTTTGGCACCTTTGATCATAACGTTCCTACCGTCAATATCTACGACATCCGAGATGTCATTTCCAAAGCGCAGATGGATGCCCTTGCGGATAATGTCGTCGAATTTGGTGTGGAGCACGCAGCCCATGGCTCTGAAAAGCAAGGGATTGTCCACATGGTGGGGCCAGAAACAGGTCGCACACAGCCTGGAAAATTCATCGTCTGTGGGGACAGCCATACAGCCACTCACGGGGCCTTTGGAGCCATTGGTTTCGGAATTGGGACCACTGAGGTGGAGCATGTCTTTGCCACCCAGACCATCTGGCAGGTCAAGCCCAAAAAACTCCTGGTCGAGTTTGTCGGCCAACCTCAAAAAGGTGTCTACTCCAAGGACTATGTCCTGGCTTTGATTGCCAAGTATGGGGTAGCAGTCGGTGTCGGCCACGCCGTCGAGTACCGAGGTGAGGCTATCGATGCCCTTTCCATGGAAGAACGCATGACCATCTGCAATATGTCCGTCGAGTTCGGCTCAAAAATCGGCATCATGAATCCTGACCAGACCACCTTTGACTATCTGGCGGACAAGGAATGCCGGCCGAGTGACTTCGAGGCTGCGGTAGCAGACTGGAAGACCTTGGTGTCGGATGAGGATGCTGTTTACGACAAGGTCATCACCATCGATGTATCCGAGCTGGCACCTATGATTACCTGGGGGACCAATCCATCTATGGGTGTAGCCTTTGGTGAAGCCTTCCCAGAAATCCGTGACATGAATGACGAGCGGGCTTACGCCTATATGGAGATGGAGCCAGGTCAGACCGCAGCTGATATCGAAATCGGCTATGTCTTCATCGGCTCTTGTACCAATGCTAGATTGGAAGATTTGCAGCTGGCTGCCAAGTTTGTCCAAGGCAAGAAAATCAATCCTAACCTGACGGCCATCGTGGTACCAGGATCCCGACCTGTCAAGCGGGCTGCAGAAAAACTGGGAATTGATAAGATTTTCCTTGATGCTGGCTTTGAATGGCGGGACCCTGGTTGTTCCATGTGCCTGGGGATGAATCCTGATAAGGTGCCAGAAGGGGTTCATGCTGCATCAACCAGTAATCGGAATTTCGAAGACCGCCAGGGTGTGGGGGCTAAGACCCATTTGTGTAGCCCAGCCATGGCAGCAGCAGCAGCCATCCACGGTCGCTTCGTCGATGTCCGTACCCTACCCGAAGCACAGTAGAAAGGAGCCGTCACCATGGATAAATTTACTATCTTTACCGGGACGACGGTCCCTCTCATGAACGATAACATCGATACGGACCAGATTTTGCCCAAGCAATTTCTGAAATTGATCGATAAAAAGGGGTTTGGCAAGTATCTCTTTTACGAGTGGCGCTACACCGATGCCCTTTATACGGATAATCCTGACTTTATCTTTAATAAACCTGAGTATAAAAAAGCGACAGTTCTCATTTCGGGAGATAACTTTGGAGCGGGTTCCTCTCGGGAGCATGCGGCCTGGGCCTTGGCAGACTATGGGTTTAAGGTTATCGTGGCTGGCTCTTTCGGCGACATTCACTACAATAATGACCTCAACAATGGGATACTGCCCATCGTCCAACCCAAGGAAGTGCGGGACCAACTGGCAACCCTTAAACCTGATGAAGAAGTGACCGTTGACTTGCCCAAGCAAGAACTCATCACCCCTTTTGGGACCTTCCACTTTGACATTGACGCCGAGTGGAAACACAAGCTGGTCAATGGTCTAGACGACATTGGTATCACCCTTCAATACGAAGAACTCATCACCCAATACGAACAAAACCGCCCAGCCTACTGGCGAGAGGATGGGAAATGAGACTACAAGTTGCAATCTAAACAGCAAGTTACGTCCAGAAGGCAATCTGCCCTGGACTTTTTCTATTCAGTAGAAATTCCCTCACTCACCCCATTCTATGGTATAATATCTCTATGCAAACTTCAGAAAAAGAATCTAATTACCAGCTCATGCTGGCCCAGTTTGAGGCCTTGCTTGATGGCGAAACCAATGCCCTATCTAACCTCTCAAATGCTTCTGCTCTCTTGCGGCAAACCTTGCCCAATTCTGTCTTTACAGGCTTTTACCTTTTTGACGGGAAGGAGCTCATCTTGGGGCCTTTTCAGGGGCATGTCTCCTGCGTTCATATCGCTCTTGGAAAAGGTGTCTGTGGGGAGTCTGCCCAGAAGCAGCAGACGCTGATTGTGCCAGATGTGACCCGTCATGCCAACTACATCGCCTGTGATAGCGCAGCAAAAAGTGAAATTGTCCTGCCCATGGTCAAAAACGGTCGCCTTTTAGGCGTGCTGGATTTGGATTCCAAGCATGTAGATGATTATGACCAAATCGACCGACAATACCTAGAGGCCTTTGTGGAATTCTTGGTCCGAGGGACGGACTGGGATTTCACCATGTTTGGAGAGAAGAACTAATGTACCAAGCCCTATACCGCAAGTACCGCAGCCAGACCTTTGCTGAAATGGTGGGCCAAGAAGTGGTGGCAACTACCCTACGCCAGGCGGTCCAGCAAGGAAAAATCAGCCACGCCTACCTTTTTTCAGGACCACGGGGGACAGGGAAGACCTCAGCTGCTAAAATCTTTGCTAAGGCCATGAATTGCCCCAATCAAGTGGACGGCGAGCCTTGTAATGACTGCTATATCTGTCAGGCCATCACGGATGGCAGTCTAGAAGACGTCATTGAGATTGACGCGGCGTCAAATAATGGGGTCGATGAAATCCGTGAAATCCGTGACAAGTCCACCTATGCACCCAGCCTAGCTACCTACAAGGTCTACATCATCGACGAGGTCCATATGCTCTCGACAGGAGCTTTTAACGCCCTCTTGAAGACGCTGGAAGAGCCGACGGAGAATGTCGTCTTTATCTTGGCGACGACTGAGCTCCATAAGATACCTGCTACCATTTTATCTCGTGTCCAGCGCTTTGAGTTCAAATCCATCAAGGTGGACGATATCCGCCACCATCTCATGTCTATCCTCGAAACCGAAGGCATTTCCTATGACGAGGCGGCTATCCAGATGATTGCTCGCCGAGCAGAAGGCGGCATGCGCGATGCCCTCTCTATCCTGGACCAAGCCCTCAGCCTGACCCAGGGCAACGAGGTGACACTTACCATTGCGGAAGAAATCACGGGCTCCATTGGCCTGACGGCTTTTGACGACTACGTGACTCATATCCGTGAGCATGATGCGCAAGCTGCACTGACTGACTTGGCTACCATCTTTGACAATGGCAAGTCCATGACCCGCTTTGCCACCGACCTCCTCAACTACCTGCGTGACCTCCTCATCGCCCAGACGACGGAGAGCACAGGCTATCATTCCCCGGCCTTTTTGGAAAATATGGTTTTGGATCAAGCAGCTATCTTTGCCATGATAGAGCAGGTGACGACAGGTTTACAGGATATCAAATCCAGCTCCCAACCCAAAATTTATGCAGAGATGATGACCATCCGGCTGGCGCAGGATGGTGTAGTACAGCACAGCGCAGGGCTACCAGCTGAAGTGGCACGTCAAATCGCCCAACTTCAGGCACAAGTCAAGTCACTACAAGATTTGGTGACCAGTCTAGCACAAAATGGCGTACCAAACAATGCACCCCTTGATGTCAAACCAATCTCTCGCCGCCAGCCGACACAGGCAGGCTACAAGGCAGACACTAGCAGAGTCAATAAAATTCTCCAAGAAGCTATGGAAAATCCAGCCCAGGCTCGTGAAAATCTGAATCGTCTGCAAAATGCTTGGAGCGAAGTCATCGAAAGCCTGTCTGGAGCTGATAAGGCCTTGCTAGCAGGTTCGCAACCCGTTGCTGCCAACGAAAACCATGCTATTTTGGCCTTTGAGTCTGCCTTTAACGCAGGACAGACCATGAAACGGGACAATCTCAATGTCATGTTTGGCAATATCCTCAGCCAGGCAGCCGGCTTCTCACCAGAAATCCTCGCCATCTCCCAGGAAGACTGGACCCGCATCCGTGCAGAATTTTCCAGCAGGACCAAAGCTGACAATTCAGTGATGGAAGAAGCACCAGTAGAGAGTGAGATTCCAGCAGAATTTCAATTTCTAGCCGATGACGTGACCATTGTGGAAGATTAAGATAACTAAAAATCAGCCAATTGGCTGATTTTTTGCTATACTATGGATATGAGAATTTCACAAGTGATGATTTTAGGGCTTTTTACGGCTTTTGCGACCTATTTTATGAACGATGCTTTTCTGACTGGGGATTACCTGCCTGCCTTGTTTTATGCCTTTTTTGTCTGGCATAATCTGCGCTATAGCTATCGGGTCACCCGTTTTATTGCTGCCGTCGAAGCTGCTACCAAGAAGAAAGACTAACCTCTCCGCTGGAGAGTGTTTTTTTCTGCCCGTCTGCCAGTTCCACCACCAGTTCACCCTTATCCATCACCTCTAGCGCTCGTGCCTGCACGCTTTCTCCCTTTTGGAAAAATGTGATTTCCCGACCGAGGACAAGTGAGGAGGCCTTGTAAAGGGCAAGAAGGTCTGCTTCCTCGGAGGAGAAAAAGACTCGCCAGATTTCAGCAATCAGCTGACTGCGCGTGATGGACGGTTCTTCTGTGAAGAGGGAGCCTGCCTTGTCAATCAACTCATCAGGAAATTCTGTGATGTGAAAGTTAAGCCCGATTCCCATGATAATGTCGGTCACCATCATGGTCTCGACAGCTGTCACCGCCTCCGTTAGGATACCTGCAATCTTTTTGTCTCCTAAGTAGATATCATTGACCCACTTGATTTGAGCCTTTTTTCCAGTCAGATTAAAGATAGCCTTGGCCACCGCAGCAGCTAAGAGAATCGTGTAGCTAGGTAGCTGATCAACTGGCAAATCTGGCTTGAGATGCAGAGACATGTAGATACCACCTGTCGGACTGGTAAAAAAATCCCGACCAAATCGTCCCTTGGCAGCCCCCTGCTGACTGGCCAGATAGAGGGCAGGAGTAAGGTGAACGGATTCTATACCAGCCTTTGCATCCAGTTGGGTGGAGGTACTAGTCGGATTAAAGTAGACAGGCATGCCCAATGCTTCAGCCAAAGAATCAGGAATTAACAAGTCGCCAGCTACGAGTCTGTAGCCCTTGTGGCGAACAGAATCAATGACCAGACCGTCTTTTTCTAACTGCTGGACGCCCTTCCAGACTGACGTACGGCTGATGGCAAGCGCAGCCGCAATCTCCTCACCACTGATAAAGTCAGCTCGCTGCCTCAAAATCTCATAAATTTTTTCACTGGTTTTCATATTCTCATTATAGCAAAAAACGGTCATCCTAGTGTATAATAAGGCAAGAAGTTTTATCGATCAAAGGAGAAATCATGACTACACTAGATTACATTGTCAAACTGACCAACACTCCTTCGCCGACTGGCTTTACTGACCAGATCATGGCGGACGTCAAGTCTGAAGTCGAAGGGATGGGCTACAGCGCTACACAGACTCCAAAAGGTGGCGTTTTGGTCACTGTTCCTGGAAAAAATGATGAAGAGCAGCGCATGCTGACGGCCCACCTGGACACCCTTGGTGCCATGGTGCGTGCCATCAAGCCTGACGGACGACTCAAGATGGACTTGGTCGGTGGCTTTGGCTACCCTTCTATTGAAGGGGAAAATTGCCTCATCCATGTGGCAAGTAAGGACAAGACCTATACAGGCACCATCCTCATGCACCAGACATCAGTCCATGTCTACCGTGATGCGTCAACTGCTGAACGCAATCAAGCTAATATGGAAATCCGTTTGGATGAAAAAGTGACGACAGCGGATGAAACTCGTGCGCTGGGTATTGAAGTTGGCGATTTTATCTCTTTTGACCCACGGACGACGGTGACAGACTCTGGCTTTATCAAGAGCCGTCATCTGGATGACAAGGTCTCTGCAGCCATCATGCTCAACCTCCTCAAGGTTTACAAGGAAGAAGGGGTAGAGTTGCCTTACACCACCCATTTCTATTTCTCAAATAATGAAGAAATCGGCTACGGTGCCAACTCCAGCCTCCCTGAAAAGATCGTGGAATACCTGGCAGTCGATATGGGAGCCATGGGTGACGACCAGCAGACGGATGAGTACACAGTGTCCATCTGTGTCAAAGACGGCTCAGGGCCTTATCACTACGGGCTCCGTCAGCAATTAGTAGCTCTAGCCCAAAAAGAGAATATCCCTTATAAACTGGATATCTATCCTTACTACGCATCTGACGCATCAGCAGCTATGCGAGCAGGAGCAGATGTGCGCCACGCCCTACTAGGTGCAGGAATCGAGTCAAGTCACTCTTACGAACGCACCCACATGGACTCCGTCATTGCCACCGAGCGGATGGTCGATGCCTATCTCAAGTCTACCATGCTAGAAGCATAAATGTATAAATAAAAGCCACTCTTCTTTTTAGGAGAGTGGTTTTGGTTTATTAGGAGGGCTAGTTTAATTTCCAAATGTCTTCGTTGTATTGTGCAATGGTCCGGTCACTGGAGAAGAAGCCTGCTTTAGCGATATTCACGATGACTTTTTCAAGCCAGCTGGAGCGGTCTTCGTAGTCTGCCAGCATTTCTTCTTTAACCTTGATGTAGTCTTCCAAGTCAAGAAGGGTCATGAACCAGTCTTTGACAATCAGCTCATTGTGCAAGCGTTCCAAACGTTCTTTATTGCCAAGTGCCAGAACTTGGTCGCTGACGATAAAGTCAACAAGTGGTTTGATAGCATCTTGTTCATAAAAATCCCGTGCAACATAGCCATTGTTAGCATACAAATCAATCACCGTCTCGCTGTCTTTACCAAAGACATAGATATTTTCATCGCCAACCAATTCATGGATTTCCACATTGGCACCGTCTTCTGTTCCTAATGTCAGGGCACCGTTGAGCATGAATTTCATGTTACCAGTACCTGATGCTTCTTTAGAAGCAAGGGAGATTTGCTCTGAGATATCTGCTGCTGGAATGAGGAAGCTTGCTGCGGTGACATTGTAGTTTTCCACCATGACCACTTGCAGGTGTGGGGCCACTTCAGGATCCTTTGCAATCAACTCGGACAAGCAAAGAATGAGATGGATAATATCTTGCGCAATAGTGTAGGCTGGAGCTGCTTTTCCTCCGAAGAAGACTGTTAGTGGACGTGCTGGAATGTTGCCTGCTTTGATGTCCAAGTATTTATGAATGACATAAAGAGCATTCATTTGTTGGCGTTTGTACTCATGGAGGCGCTTGATTTGGATATCAAAGATGGAGTCTGGATTGATGGTCACACCTTGGTGCGCTTCCAAGAAACGTTGCAATTTACGTTTGTTGTGCGTCTTGATGGATTCCAATTTTTCCTTCACTGCGGCATCATCTTTGTAGTTGAGGACTTCCTCCAACTGAGCCGCATCGCGGTGGTAGCCACGTCCCAACAATTGATCCAAGTAATGAGACAAGCTTGGATTACAATGCATGAGCCAGCGACGGAAGGTGATGCCATTTGTTTTGTTGTTGAATTTTTCTGGGTAGAGGTCATAGAATGGCTTCAATTCAGAAGATTTAAGAATGTCTGTGTGAAGCGCTGCTACACCATTAACAGAATAGCCATAATGGATATCCATGTGGGCCATATGAACACGACCTGACTCATCAATAATTTGCACGCTGTCCGCAAGACCTTGTTCTTTGATACGACGGTCCAATTCTTTGATGATTGGTACCAAGTGAGGCACCACTTCTTCCAAGAAATCAAGCGGCCATTTTTCCAAAGCCTCTGCCAAGATGGTATGGTTGGTGTAGGCGGTCATGGATTTAACAATCTCAATCGCTTCATCCAGTTCAATCCCACGCTCTGTCAAGAGACGAATGAGTTCTGGAATGACCATAGAAGGGTGCGTATCGTTGATTTGCACAACGGCGTAGTCTGCCAAGTCATGCAAGTTGCTGCCCTTTTCGACAGCTTCGTCAATTAAGAGCTGAGCTGCATTGGATACCATGAAGTATTGTTGGAAAATACGGAGCAATTCACCCTGACGGTCAGAATCATCTGGATAAAGGAAGAGGGTCAGATTTTTCAAGATATTGGTCTTGTCAAAGTTGATACCGTCTTGAATGATAGAGCTATCCACTGAGCCTAAATCGAAGAGACGTAGGCGGTTTTTCGTCGCTGTTTTGTAACCTGGTACATCAATATCGTACAGAGTAGATACCAAGTTAAAATGAGCAAATGGGACTTGGTAAGAACGAGTAGAAGGTGTCAGCCAGCTCTCATCTGTAATCCATTCGTTTGGAACGGTGAATTGTTGGTTATCTTTGAAAACTTGTTTAAAGAGACCAAAATGGTAATTGAGCCCTACACCATCACCATTGAGGCCAAGTGTCGCGATGGAGTCCAAGAAGCAAGCTGCCAAACGGCCCAAACCACCGTTACCAAGTGATGGCTCCATTTCCATATTTTCAACTTCGATCAAATCTTTTCCAGCTTCAGCCAATTCAGCTTTGACCTCGTCATAAAGACCAAGGTTGATCAAGTTGTTGGACAAGAGTTTCCCAATCAAGAACTCGGCAGAAATGTAGTAGAGTTTTTTCTTGCTGTCGTTGGTTGGTTTTGCGCCACTTGCTGCCTTGCTCATCTCGAGAAGCGTGTAGTAAAGTTCTTCGTTGGTGCAGTCGGCAATGGTCTTATCGTATTTCTTGGCGACAAGTGTTTGTAAATTGGTCATTTGGTTGTTTTCTCACTTTCTGATAGTTGTAGTGCTTTATTTTCACGACGGTAAATGGTTGTCAATTCTAAGAGGTTGGCTTCGATTTGTGGGGTCAATTGGTCAGCGGTCATCCGCCATACCCAGTTGCCACCGACAGTGTTTGGTAAATTCATCCGAGCAGAGCCATCTAATTCCAGCAAGTCCTGCATGGTGGCAATGGCCATAAAGGCGACGGATGAGAAGAGGAGTCGCAGCATAGCGTGGCTGACAGTTTCATCAGGTCGCCGATTGCTATACTGGTCTAGGAAGATGCGTCCTTCTTCGCTGATATCATCACTCTTGTACCAACCATTGATGGTATGATTATCATGGGTACCGGTGTAGGCGACGACATTGTTGACATGGTTATGTGGCAATTCAATGCTGTCTCCATTTGGGTCAAAGCCAAATTGGAGGACTTTCATACCAGGGAAGCCTGTTTTTTCCCGCAGGGCAATGACCTTATCCGTCACCGAACCTAAATCTTCGGCGATGATATTGAGATCGCCTAGCTCCTTTTTAATAGTGTCAAACAATTCAAATCCCGGCGCCTCCACGCGACGGCCGTTGACAGCTGTTTTCTCCCCAGCAGGGATTTCCCAGTAGGAGGCGAAGCCAATGAAATGGTCGATGCGCACCATATCGTACATCTTGAAGCTCTCTCTGAGGCGATCCACCCACCAAGTAAAGCCGTCCTTCTTCATAGCCTCCCAGTCATAAATAGGATTGCCCCAAAGCTGGCCGACAGCAGAGAAGTCATCTGGCGGACAACCCGCTACACAGCTTGGCTGACCGTCTTCGTCCATCTTGAACAGCTGAGGGTTGGCCCACATATCCGCTGAATCCGCCGCAATGTAGATGGGCATATCACCGACAATAGAAATAGCATGCTGATTGGCGTAGTCTTTTAGCGCTCGCCATTGAGAGAAGAAGAAGTACTGGGTCACTAAGTGATAATCAATGGCTTCGGCAAGTTTTTTGCGATAGACATTCAGCACTTCTGGCTGACGCTGGCGAACCGCTTGGTCTTCCCACTCTGTCCATGAACGCAAACCGAAAGATTCCTTGATAGCCATGTATTCCGCAAAAGTATGAATCCAGAAATGATTTTCATCTAGGAAGTCAAGGTATTTTTGAGACAGCTTTTCTGCCTTGAACCGTTTTACAGCCGCCTCCAAAATAGGCCTGCGGTTTGTAAAGAGTTTTGCGTAATCTACCTCAGTAGGGTCATCTCCGAAATCAGCATTTTTCACCTCATCGACCTTCAGCCAGCCAGCTTCAATGAGCTGATCAAAGTCAATGAAGTTTGTATTGCCCGCAAAGGCAGAGAAAGACTGGTAAGGAGAATCACCATAGCTAGTGGGACCAAGTGGCAAAATTTGCCAATAGCTTTGCTTGGTCCGTACTAAAAAATCAACAAAATCATAGGCTTCTCGCCCCAAGGTTCCAATGCCGTACTTTCCAGGCAAGGAGGAAATGTGCAACAGAACCCCGCTTTGACGTTTTTTCATATGGTTCTACCTTTTCAAAAAAATATGATGCAAAGGCGCAAACGTTTGCTCATCACCATTATATATTGTTAGCGCTGACAAATCAAGAGAAAAATAAAATTTTTTAATATTCCCAATTTGT
>CAUTON010000027.1:0-15802 GCA_963539895.1 uncultured Streptococcus sp.
GCAACGGCAAATCCGTTGCTTTTTTGCATGGTAAGAGACTTTTGTCCCAGACTCTCCCTTATTTATTAACAATCTCAGAAATCAGCGATTTCATCAATTCCATCTCGTCAGCGCGTCCGATAGCCATCCGAATATACCCTTTCATACGACCTTCAGGATAATATTTAAAATTAAAGTCATTCGCAAGACCAATCTGATAAATCTCTTCAGCATATGGAGCTGTGAAAGTAACAAAATTAGCCTGAGATGGCAGGATGGTCATTCCTGGTTGGGCCTGCAAAAAATCGATAAAGTCTTGACGGATGCTCTTGATTTGAGCAACCACTTCTTTTACCTCCGCTGCATGGCCCAGTGCCACTGCTCCCATCTTGGCTACGATATTGGGCATGCTATAGGGCGGGATAACCTTGTCCAACTCGACAGCAATCGCTTCATTTGTAATGGCAAATCCCAATCGCAAACCAGCCAATCCAAAGGCTTTCGAAAGGGTGCGCAGAACGATGAGATTATCGACCTTAGCTGTCATTTCAACAAAACTTTTTGTATCCGCAAAGTCAATATAGGCTTCGTCAAAGACTACCAAGCCATCAAAACCAGTCACAATTTTTTCTAGCTCTGCCGGGTCAAATGTGACAGAGGTAGGATTGTTGGGATTGGATAGCATGATGACTTTTGCGTTTTTTTCTTTAGCAAAATGGAGTAAGGCATCAGCAGATAGCTTGAAAGTCCCTTCTTCGAAGGAGAGAGGATAGGTTTCAACCTTAGAGCCGTGCATCTCGTTAAAAACATTATACATGAAGAAATCTGGGCCAACGGTCACAAAGACATCATTTTCTTTCAGGAAAGTCGTGACAATCATGTGAACTAACTGGTCAGAACCGCCCCCCTGCACTACTTGCTTTGGGCTGACACCCATGTAGTCTGCATATTTGACTAAGACTTCTGAATATTTATTGTCTCCATAATACATGAGGTCTGTGAGTTCCAAAGCAGCTAAAGTCTCAGCTGGCAAGTTAGACCAGTCCATCAAGCGATTCTCATTATCCCCTAAATTATGACTAGCTATGTGGTCAATTTTATAAGTCTCAAACTCTGCTAAATCTTTTCTGAACTGAACCATTTCATTTCTCTCTTTCTTATACTGTGTATTATTATACAACCGACCGCCTACAAAGTCAATAAATAAACAGAGAACCTAGACTAATCTAGATTCTCCTCCTTTATCTTCTGCAAAAGTTGCATTTCTTCTTCAGTCATTTCATAATTTTCTAGCAAATCAGGGCGACGTGCATAGGTCTTGCGAAGACTTTGTTCCAGGCGCCACTTACGGATATTTTCATGGTGTCCACTCATCAGCACACCGGGTACCAGCATCCCACGAAAATCATAGGGGCGCGTGTACTGTGGGTACTCCAAAAGCCCAGATGAGAAGCTATCGTCTTGATGACTGACCTCCTTGCCAATCACTTCTGGAATAAGGCGAACCGTGGCATCCACCATGGTCATGGCAGCCAACTCACCACCTGTCAGGACAAAATCACCTAGTGAAATCTCATCTGTCACCAAGGTTTTGATTCGTTCGTCATAGCCCTCGTAGCGCCCACAGATGAAAATCAGCTCCTCCTCTTTTGATAATTCTTCTGCGTAGCTTTGGTCAAAGGTACGACCGGCTGGATCTAGGAGGATGACACGAGGATTTTTTGCTTCAATCTGTTCAATGGTATCAAAAATAGGCTGGGCGCGGAGCAACATGCCATGACCTCCTCCGTAAGGCTCATCGTCCACATGACGTGCCTTCTCAGCATTCTCACGAAAATTGTGATAATTAATCTGGAGCAAGCCTTTTTCTTTAGCTTTGCCGACGATAGAATGCTCCAGTGGCGCAAACATCTCTGGAAAAAGGGTCAAGATATCAATTTTCATCATCTAATCCTTCTAAGAGCTCCACGTCAACTCGATTACCCGCTACATCTACATTGAGGACGACAGGCGGAATGTAGGGCAGGAGTAGGTCTTTCTTCCCTTTGCGCTTGACCACCCAGACGTCATTAGCCCCAGGCTGGAGGATTTCTTTGATTTGACCGATGAGAACATCATTTTCGTAGACGTTTAGACCGATAATCTCATGGTAGTAAAAGTCGCCATCTTCTAAATCAGACAAGTCTTCCTCGGCCACCTTGAGAGACATGCCTTTGTACTTCTCCACGTCATTGATGTGGTAGTGACCCTTGAACTTGATGATATCAAAATTCTTTTGCCTACGATGACTAGCCACTTCCACTTCTAGGACAAATTGGTCCTTGTCATCAAAAATGGATAGGTGACTGCCTTTTTTAAAGCGCTCTTCCGCAAAATCCGTCACACTCAAAACCCGCAATTCTCCCTGCAAACCTTGGGTATTGACAATTTTTCCAACATTAAAGTAATTCATAGTATCTCCAGTGCTCTTAATTGCTTTTATTCTATCATTTTCAACCAATTTTCTCAATAACGTTAACAGAAAATCACTCGCATGCTCTTCAATGCAGAAAAAAGGACTTAGGGTATAACACTAAATCCTTTTACAATCAGTCTATCTAGGCAGTCTTACCTCAAAGATGGTTCCTTTTGGATGATTATCTCGAACCGAAATCGTGCCATTCAGCGAGTCAATAATTTGTTTGGCAAGAGAGAGTCCTAGTCCAAAGCCGCCTTTCTGACGCGTCCGAGCCTTATCCACACGGTAAAAACGGTCAAAGACCTTTTTCTTGTCTGCATCCGAGATGCCAATGCCGTCGTCCACAACTGTCAACATCAAGTGGCGGTCTTTGAGACCAACTTCTATCTGAATGTGCCCATCATCGCCAGAATACTTCATGGCATTGTCAAAGAGGATTGTCATGAGCTGTTTTAAGAGCACTTTATCAGATGGAAAAGCCTGTTTCAAATTGTTTTTAGCCGTGAGCTCTTTCCCATTTTCCTCTGCAACCATAGAAAAATTTGCAAAACATTCGTCAAAGAAGGAAACAGGCACCTCTCTAATTTCAGCTTTGAGACCATCGTCACGCCGTGCAAGATTGAGAAGATTGGTTGTCAGGAGACGCATATTGCGTACTTCTTCTAGGCTAGAACCGATGCTTTCGCTGGACTCCATGATGGTCGCATCTGGTTTTCTAAAGAGACTTTCCAGTCGATTTTGTAGCACCGCAAGAGGCGTCCGCAATTCGTGGCTGGCATTTTCCACAAATTCCTTCTGCTTCTGATAACTCGCCATAATCGGTTGGACACTCAATTTTGATAAATAGAGGCTGGCAAAAATTGAAATAAACCAGAAACTAATCATGACGACAATGACAATGGTTTTGTAGGCTGACAGTGAGGCTTTTAACTGAGTTGTATTAAAAAGAATCGTTGCATAGCAAACATCCAAGCCTGTCAGGTCACTAATCTCGTCACTCGTCATCTTGACGGTCATCATCCGATAAGTCTCTTTCGTGCCATAGCTAGTTTCGACGGTCGTCTCTGAAATGGTATCCAAGTCACTCAAATCGATTTCTAACGAAGTCAGACCAGACAGACGCTCGAGTTGATTGAGGACATTTCCATCCTCATCAAACAGAATCACATGGTAATTGGCGTTGAGATTGAGCTTGCTGCTCAAAATAAAGGGCTCTTCTTCAGGTGAAACACCTGAACTCAACGTTCCATCTTCAAATCCGCGTGCCTTGGCAAAGGTGATTAGAAGGCTATGGTCGTTTGAAATCGCTTCAAAGTTTTCATCCGCAGTGTCGTAAATACTGCCGCGCATCACCTGAAGAATGATTACCGTCATAGACACAAAGATAAGGGTAAATACCGCCAAATAACGGATAAAATATGAAAAATTATCCGTTCCAAAAAATTTTTTAATTTTATTCAGCATTCTTCAGGATATAGCCCACGCTTCGCAGAGTTTGGAGATTCTCGGCAAAGCTGGTTCCTTTCAATTTTTTCCGAATTTTTGAGACATAAACTTCCACTACCGAAATCGTCGTGTCGGAATCAAAGCCCCATAGGCGGTCAAAAATTTGTGTCTTAGGCAAGATGACGTTTTGATTTTGTAGGAAATAGACCAATAAGTCAAATTCTTTACCTAGTAGCTCTACTTCCTCTCCATCAACTGTTGTTGTATTTGTCGCCAGGTTGACAGCGATTTCGCCATAGCTTAAGATATTTTCGTTGAACTTCCCAGCGCGCTTGAGAAGGGCTTGAATTCGCATCTTGAGCTCTTCCAAATAAAACGGTTTGGTCAGATAATCGTCTGCCCCAAGCTCAAAGCCGTGTCCTTTATCATCTAAAGATTCCTTGGCCGTCATGATGAGGACAGGTGTCGTCACTCCCTTATCCCGCAATTCTTTCAAAACCTGAAAGCCATCCTTTTCTGGAAGCATCAGATCCAAAAGAATCAAATCATACACACCAGACTCTGCCTCGTAGAGCCCCTCTTCTCCGTCAAATACCTGCATGACATCCGCAAAATCATCCAAGAAATCAAAGACGGAATTAGAAAGACTTAAATCATCTTCAACTAGCAATATCTTAATCATACCTATCTCCTCGTTTTTCCTATATTATACCACGAAAAGCCGTGAAAGCTTGGATTTTGCTATCCAGCTTCTGTGGCAATATCTTAATCATACCTATCTCCTCGTTTTTCCTATATTATACCACGAAAAGCCGTGAAAGCTTGGATTTTGCTATCCAGCTTCTGTGGCAATATCGCTGTCTGAGCTATCCTCGTTTTGGTTGGTCGAATCGTCATTCGATTCACTACTATCACTATTTGAGCCATTTTGCATATCTGGTGGAGTTTGACCTGACTCCATGTCTGGAGGGGTCATTCCTTGTTCAGTTCCGCCCTGCATGTTGGGTGGAGTTTGATCATTTGACATGGGATTTTGCCCATTCATGCTACCTGTCTCCTGTCCATTGGCTGTGAAATAATCCAGTGACATCCCACCGGCAAATCCGAGACTAAGGCAGAGAACCGCTAACGTGGTCCCCCAAATCTTGGGCTGACCTTTAAAACTAGCCCAGGCAACTTTTACTTTTTCTGTGAAGGTTGGTTTTGTTTCTTTGATAATCATAGTTGTTTCCTTTGTTCAATTGTTAAAAGTATTTTATCCAAGTTTCCTTAAAATTCCCTAAATGTCTGAGTTTTAAATTAAAACAATTTCCCCTATCAAAAAGGAAAATGTCAGTAAAAATTTCGGTGCCATAATAGCAAGGGCTGGAATAACAGTTTGTGAACGTGCTTCTTTCATACTCGCTCCTCCAATCTTATTTTTCATGATAATATCAAAGGTTTCTTAAGAAATACTAAAAAAGAGAGACTTCCTTGCCTCTCTTCTCAGCACTTATTCTTGTGCATCTAAAATCGCTGCTCTCACTTCGCCAACAGTAGCGGTATCATCATCTCGCCACTGAACTCCCTGTTCGTCTTGTGTCAAAATTTCGACATAAAATGATTCCTTTGTATCTTCTAGACCAGTAAAAAATCCTCCATCTAACTCGATAATTGGACAGTCATCTGGGTACTCAGCTAACAAATCCAATAAATCTGGGTCAGTCTTGGAATTTTCAACCATTGCAGCAATCGTCCTATTTTCATACGCTTGTGTCTCTGTTCCTTCAGCATTCGCAACAGGCGATTTCTGTACAACAAGCACTCCCACGATAGCCAAGATACCTACTGGCAAAAGATAGCACAACTTAAGTAACTTCTTCATAAATATCCTCCGTTTTTATTTATCTGAAACAATATATCTAGAGCCTTTAATTGGATACTCGGTCTATCGTCCATTGGAATCACCTTCCTTTTTATCTCCACCTTTATTATACACCTAACATCTTTTTTTCAAATTGTTACCTATACTATAAGTATTATAAAAACCCCTATGAATGCTGCGTTCTCAACATCCATAGAGGTTAAATAGTTATATTGATTTGAAAAGCCCAAATCCTATTACAATTCAATAATTTCACCTGTGTTAAGGTAAGCCACCCATTCACAGATATTTTTTGCGTAATCACCAATGCGTTCCAAGTACTGGATGACTTGGAAATAATCACGGCCAGCGAAAATAGCGTCTGGATTTTTACGAATTTCAGTGGTTGCTAATTTTTGAATGTTTTCATAAAATTGGTTGATTTCTTCATCTTTAGCAGCCACTTCGTAAGCAGCCTCCACATCTCCTTTATTCATATAGAGATTGAGGGCTTCTTCAACCAATTGACGAACAGCTTTCCCCATTTTGTTGATTTCTTCCTCAACGACTGGAATGCGCTCTTCGCCTTTCATCCGAATCGTTGCCGCTGCGATTGAAGCAGCGTGGTCTCCCATGCGTTCGATATCACTGGTCGCTTTCAAAACGGTGATAACAGTCCGCAAATCAGAGGATACTGGTTGTTGAAGGGCAATGATTTCAAGAGATTTTTGCTCTAATTGCACTTCGTAGTCGTTGATTTTTTTGTCGTTCTCAATTACAGCCTTGGCCATTTCACGGTCATGCGTGATAAAAGCACGCACCGTCTTGTTGATTTGCCCTAAGACTTCCGTTCCCATGGCATAAAATTGATTATGAAGCTTTGATAATTCGTCTTCAAATTGTGAGCGTAACATGTTTTTTTCTTCCTTCTATTTTTGCTTAACCAAATTTACCAGTAATATAGTCTTCAGTTTCCTGATGTTTTGGATTTAGGAACATATCTTTTGTTGTATTGTACTCGACAAGATTTCCATCAAGGAAAAAGCCTGTACGATCCGAAATACGAGAAGCCTGCTGCATGGAGCGTGTCACGACCAGCAGAGTATAATCTTCTTTAAGAGTATAGAGTGTTTCTTCGATTTTACCAGCAGAAATTGGATCAAGAGCTGAGGTTGGTTCATCCATCAAGATAATTTGAGGGCTGTTAGCCAAGACGCGTGCGATACAAACCCGTTGTTGCTGTCCACCAGACAGGCCCAAGGCTGAGTCATGTAGGCGATCCTTTACCTCATCCCAAATCGATGCTCCAATCAGTGATTTCTCAACGGCTTCATCTAGAACGGATTTATCCTTGACCCCCTTGATACGAAGGCCATAGACTACATTTTCATAGATGGACATTGGGAAAGGATTGGGTTGTTGAAAGAGCATGCCAATCTCCTTGCGAAGATCAACGACATCCGTATTTGGACTGTAAATATTGTGACCATTGTAGGTAATAGCACCTGTTAAAGTCACCTCTGGATTAATATCCCCCATACGATTGATGGATTTAATCAAAGTTGACTTTCCAGAGCCAGAGGGGCCAATCAAGGTTGTAATTTCATGAGGATAGAAGTCAATCGAAACATTGTTGAGTGCTTTTTTCTGGTTATAATATACCGATAAGTCACTGACTTGTAAGATAGGTTTTGTCATAAGTCGTTACCGCCAACTCTCCTTTCTATCCGAAGTGACCAGATACGTAGTCACTGGTTGATTGCAATTTAGCATTTTGGAAAATCTCGGCTGTCTTGTCGTACTCAATCAAATCTCCCAAATAGAAGAAAGCCGTGTAATCACTGGCACGAGCAGCTTGTTCCATATTATGCGTTACAATAATGATCGAGTAATTTTCTTTCAAATCAAACATGGTCTCTTCCAACTGAATAGTCGCAATCGGGTCCAAGTTGGAGGCTGGTTCATCCATCAAGAGAATCTCAGGCTTCACAGAGATGGCACGCGCAATGCAGAGCTTCTGCTGCTGACCACCAGAAAGGGTGAAGGCCGACTTGTGCAGATTATCCTTAACCTGATCCCAGAGGGCAGCTTGTTTGAGGGAGGTTTCTACGATCTCATCCAAGGTATTCTTATCCTTGACACCTGCACGCTCATGGGCAAAAGTGATGTTACGATAGATCGATTTTGCAAAGGGATTTGGCCGTTGGAAGACCATGCCGATGTGCTTACGCATTTCGTAGACGTTGACATTTTGAGCATTGACGTCAATTCCTTTGTAGAGGATTTCGCCAGTGACTTTAGCGATATCAATGGTATCGTTCATCCGATTAAGGCTGCGTAGAAAAGTTGATTTTCCACAGCCAGATGGACCAATGAGAGCCGTAATTTTATTTTTTTCGAACTGCATATCGATGCCTTTGATGGCTTCTTTATTTCCATAGTACACATGAAGGTCTTTGGTTTCCAAGACCAGATTTTCCTTTGGAAATGTCGTGATATGACGTTCATTCCAGTTATAGTCTGCCATGTAATCTCCTCATTTATGCAGATGTTAATTTCTTGTGTAGGTAGCTACCTAGTCGACGAGCTCCCAAGTTGAAAATCAAGATAAAAATCAAGAGTACTGCCGCAGAACCAGCCGACACCAAGGTTCCATCAGGTATCGTTCCTTCGCTATTCACCTTCCAAATATGGACTGCCAAGGTTTCCGCCTGACGGAATGGCGAAATTGGACTGCTCACGCTGAGAGGATTCCAATTGGTCCAATCCATAGCTGGCGCTGATTGACCAGCGGTGAAGATAAGTGCTGCTGCCTCCCCGAAAATACGACCAGAAGCTAAGACAATCCCTGTCACAATCCCTGGCAAAGCTTCAGGAATAACCACGTGCAGCACGGTTTCCCAGCGAGAAACCCCAAGAGCAAGCCCTGCTTCACGTTGCGTGTGGTGGACGTGCTTAAGACTATCTTCGACATTACGTGTCATTTGAGGCAAATTGAAAACCGTCAAAGCCAAGGCACCAGAAATAATGGAGAAGCCATATTGGAATTGGACTACGAAAATCAAATATCCAAAGAGACCAACAACGACTGAAGGCAGTGATGACAGAATCTCGATACAGGTTCGAATGAAATTTGTCAGCGGACCTTTCTTCGCGTACTCAGCCAAGTACACTCCTGCTCCCATCGACAATGGTACTGAAATAATCAGAGTAATGACCAAGAGGAAGAAGGAATTATAAAGCTGAATCCCAATACCACCACCTGCTTCATAAGAAGAGGATTTTCCCGTCAAGAAAGACCAGGAAATGTGTGGCAAACCACGCACCAAGATGTAAAGAATCAAGGCCGCCAAGATAACCACGATGATACTTGCGATGGTATAGAGAATCCCAGTAGCTAATTTATCAACTTTTTTAGCGTTCATAGTTTTTCTTACCCTCTCTCGTGATAAATTTAATAACAGTATTAAAGGCCAAACTCATAAGGAGTAAGACAAGAGCCAGTGACCAGAGCACATTATTGTCGACGGTTCCCATGACGGTATTCCCCATCCCCATTGTCAGGATGGAGGTCAAGGTCGATGCTGGTGTAGTCAGTGACGTTGGGATAACGGCTGAGTTCCCCACCACCATCTGAATGGCAAGAGCTTCACCAAAGGCACGGGCCATCCCAAAAACCACCGCAGTGAAAATACCAGGTTTAGCAGCATTGAGTGTCACCCGCCAAATGGTTTGCCAGCGAGTAGCCCCCATGGCAAGACTAGCCTCACGGTAGTGACGTGGCACCGCGCGCAGACTCTCCTTTGTCATAAAGGTCACGGTCGGTAAGATCATGACAAAGAGCACGAAAATACCTGACAGGATCCCAAAACCAGTGCCACCAAAGATTGTCCGAACAAAGGGTACAACCACTTGCAAACCAATAAATCCATACACAACCGATGGAATCCCTACTAAGAGTTCAATGGCTGGTTGCAAGATTTTAGAGCCATATTTTGGTGAAATCTCCGTCATAAATACCGCAGCTCCAATGGCAAAGGGGGTCGCAATCAAGGCGGACAAAATCGTTACGATAAAGGAGCCCAAAATCATTGGAAGAGCGCCAAATTCGTCACCTGACGGATTCCACGTTGCCCCAAATAGGAAATCAAAAATATTGACCCCATCTACAAAGAAAGTCGAGAGACCCTTCTGCGCTACGAAAATCAAAATCATGGCTACGATAAAGACAATCAGAGCCAAGCACAAGAAAGTAATGGTCTTTCCGAATTTTTCTAAGCGAGAATTTTTAGATGGAGAATATAATTTTTTCTCTAATTCTTCTTGTTTCATTCTGTCCCCTTTTCAATGGCAGTGACATTGCCTTCCGCATCTTTGGTCACTTGCATGTCATTCACTGAAATATATCCCATGCTCGGAACAATGCCTTCTTGCACTTCATCAGACATCATATAATCCAGAAATTCCTCTGTGAGGCCTGTTGCTTCACCGTAGGTGTACATATGCCCATAAGACCACAGTGGCCAGTCATTTGTGGCAACATTTTCACTTGTTGGTTCAAAACCGTTTAAGCTAATGGTTCGGATAGAGTCATCAACATAGGCAAAAGCCAGATAAGAAATTGCACCTGGTGTCTGCGCTACAATTGATTTTACCATTCCGTTCGAATCTTGCTCTTGACTTTGGACAGCGGTCTCTCCATTCATGATAACAGACTCAAAAGTTGCTCGCGAACCCGATGAAGCTGCACGGTTGATGATGGTAATTTCCAAGTCTGGTCCACCAACTTCTTTCCAGTTGGTAATGTCGCCAGTGAAAATATCTTTTAATTGCTCGGTGGTCAAGTCGTCGACCGTTACTTCTTCATTGACAATGACAGCAAGACCTGCAACTACTACCTTATGGTCAACCAAAGCTTCAGAGTCGATGCCTTCTTTTTCCTCGGCAAAGACATCACTATTTCCAATCTGAACGGCTCCAGATTGAACTTGAGAGAGACCTGTACCAGATCCGCCTCCCTGCACACTGATCGTTTTCCCAATGTTAGCTGTAGCAAATTCTTCGGCAGCCGCTTCTACCAAAGGTTGGAGGGCCGTGGATCCGACTGCGGTGATAGATTCCCCACGGTCAATCCAAGATGCACAGGCAGAAAGCGCTAAGCTAGCAACCAAACTCAGGGCTGCCATTCCAAACTTTTGCTTTTTATTCATTCTTCATTTTCCTTTATATTAAAGATGTGTGGATTTCTTTGCATATTATAGTAGAATTACAAATTCCCACAATTCTACTATATCACATAAGATAGGCGCTTGCAAAGTTTTTTCAACCAATTTTTACATGAATCGGAGGCCTTTGGGAAAGGCGTTCTTCAAAGTCCCAGAAACAACTTTAGCAAAACCGATTCCGTTACCATTTACGGCGACTTGGTACCATCCGTTTGGCAAATCTTTCGAAACTGGGAGGGGCTGTCCAGCTGTATATAATTGAAAACCATCTTGAGAAATCTCAACTCGATACTTAACCTCATCGGACCGCAGAGCCAAGCCAAGCGCAAAGCTAGGCTCAAATCGATTTTTCTTGAAAATTCCAAGATGAAGGCCATTGCGAGCAATCTTCAGTTCACCTAAATCTGGTAAGCCTGTCGGTACCAGATAGAGGTGATCCCCAAAGACTTGCAAAGTGCCCTCAAGCGAAGTCAACAAATGCTTATCAGCAAATTCCTGCCAATAGCTTAATTGTTGGCGAGTGAGATTTGATTTGGCTGGTTTGAACTTTTTGACCTTATTATGACCCTTGAAGCGGAGCTTGGCCACAAACTGTCCTTCCCCCTTAAAATGATGTGGGTACATGCGAGCTGCTTCGGGCATGTCAATACCTGGCGCCATCCCATTGATTTTTGGTACATCGACTAAGTCAAAATCTGCAGACTCTAAAAGCCATTGCACCACTTCTTCATTTTCTTCGGGTGACCAAGTGCAGGTCGAGTAGACGAGAATGCCACCTTCCGCCAACATTTTCACGACATCTAACAAGATTTCTTTTTGCAGCTTAGCACATTGGCTAGGATAGTCCGCATTCCAATAGTCCATTGCTGCGGGGTCTTTTCTGAACATGCCTTCCCCCGAACAAGGGGCGTCGAGTACAATCATATCAAAATAGCCAGAAAAAACTGCTGCTAGCCGGTCAGCTGACTCATTGGTTACAAGGACATTTCGCGCACCAAACCGTTCCACATTTTCAGAGAGAATTTTAGCACGTTTTTGGGAAATCTCATTGGAGACCAAGAGACCTGTGTTGTCTAAAAATGACAAGAGATGAGTCGTCTTACCGCCAGGTGCTGCGGCCAAATCCAGCACTTTCATTCCTTTTTGGGGTGCAGCAATTTCCGCTGCCATTTGAGCAGCTGGTTCTTGCGAGTACACCAAGCCCGAGACATGCTCGGGCGACTTTCCAGATACTTTCCCGTAATAAGACCAGTGCATTTCTGGAATCTTATCTGGAAATTCTTGTTGTCTTTCCTTGAGTGGATTGATTCGGAAACCAGAAATGGCAGGCTCATCAAAACTAGCTAAAAACTCCTTGGCTTCTGGACCTAGTAACGTCCTGTATTTTTCAATAAAAGCATCAGGTAATATCATGCTGTCTTAAAATACCTTTCACTTCATTTATTTTACAACTTGGTAGGAGCAAGACCAGTTGGCGGCTATCGTAATCAATTTCCTCATCAAGCAGGGGTAAGAGACTGTAACCTAATTTTTCTCCTAAAATGGTACCAGCCGCATAATCCCAGGGGTAAATGTACGAGGCATAGGCCGTGAGACGTCCTGTCAACACATAGGCCATGCTAATTCCTGCACTGCCAAACGAACGAGTGCCCAGTGTTTTCTCGCATAGGCTGGCGAGTCCTGCTATGTCGCTCGAATACAGCCCCGTATTGATGCCAATCAAGCTTTGTCCCAGAGGCTTGTCTTGATAGGCTGGCAACAATTGATCATTTTTATAAACTGGAAAACGACCTCCTCCATGATAAAGCTCGTCTGCCATCACATCGTAAATCAAGCCAAACTGACCAACCCCGTCTTCAAAATAAGCCAGCAGAATAGCAAAATCTGCCTTCTGCACGATAAAATTGGTCGTGCCGTCAATTGGATCAATTACCCAGACAGAACCAGTTTTGAGCTCTGCCCGATGACTATCTTCTTCACCAAAGATCAGACCCCTCGGATACTGACGCAAGATTGCTGCTGTCATCTGGTCTTGAACCGCCCTATCCAAATGAGTCACTAAATCGGTAAAATGCGATTTTTGTTCAATTCTTAATTCATCGTGTAGATGTGCTCGCAAAAAAGAGCCCATCTCTCGAATCAACTCCTGCGCAAACTGATACTTAGATTCCAAGTCGGATGACTCCTTTTTCTTTTTCCTGAGCAGCCTTCACTGCGCGATAAGTTGAGTAGCCTGATGCTTCTTCAAATTCGCGGTCAATTTTGCGCTCTTCTCCTTTACTTTTAATGACTGCTTTGAAATTTTTGTAGCGGTCAAGGAGAACCTGTGCATCTACTCCGCCCTCATAGGCTTTTTCCACCTGATTCAAAAAAGAAAGGACGGAGGAAAGTTCCTCTGTGCTCCAAGAAAAATCAAGAGGATATGAATAATTTTTTTCCATATCGTTTATCCAATTTCTGCTTTCAGCGTAGCGTTACGAAGTTCTAACTTACGGTAATCGCGTGGCAAGAAGGCACGAATCTCATCTTCATTGAAGCCAATCTGCATCCGCTTGTCATCTAAAATAATCGGGCGACGCAAAAGATTGGGATAGGTTTCAATCAAATCAATCAACTGAGAAATCGATAAGTCATCCACATCAACATTGAGTTTTTGAAAGATTTTTGAACGAGTAGAAATCAAATCATCTGTCCCATTCTCCGTCAAGCTGAGGATGTGCTTTAGCTCGCCAGACGACAAAGGGCTCGTCATGATATTGTGCTCGGTAAAAGGAACTTCATGTGTCGAAAGCCATGCCCGCGCCTTGCGGCAACTGGTACAACTCGGTGACAAAAACAGTGTAATCATTCGTTTCCCTTCTTCTTTACTTATTTATCCTATTATACCCTAGTTCAAAGAGCTTGACAAGACTTTTTCGCATCCCATTTCTTGGCAAAATCTTGGTCAGACTGCATCTGAGTCATCAGCCCTTCAATCCCCTCAAACTTAATCATCTCGCGGATTTTTTCTAGCCAAAATATTTTGATTTTTTGACCGTAAATATCTTTTTCAAAATCAAAAATATGAGCCTCTAGGCGCAATTCAGTTCCATCAAAGGTGACATTTTTCCCGACACTCGCCATGGCACGATAACGCTTGCCATCCAACTCGACATCTGCTACATAGACACCATCACTTGGTAAATGCGTGCGGTGAATAGGAGCGAGATTTGCCGTTGGAAATCCGATTGTCCGACCTCTGGCATCTCCGTGCACGACTATCCCTTCAGTAGAATAGGTGTAACCGAGGAGTTGATTAGCCAGCCCAACTTGGCCTTGAGCCAGAGCAGCACGGATGCGGCTGGATGATATTTTCTCTTGGTCAAAGCTGATCTGATCAATAATCTCAATCTGTCCATCAAAATAATCTGATAAATCTTGAACAGCAGCTCTGCCTTTTCCAAAATGATAATCAAAACCAGCCACCACGACTTGGGCGTTGAGGTTTTTGACATAGTGCTGCACAAATTCTTGAGGTGTCTGCGCCGCAAATTCGCTGGTAAAATCCACCAGATAGAGGTTGTCCACACCGTAATCTGCCAAGAGTTGGGCTCGATGTTCTGGATAAGTCAGCTGCAAGAGCAAGTCAGGGATAAAGCGCGTAAAAGCAATCTTTGGTGACTCGGGAAAGGTCAGGACAGTGACAGTCAGCCCCTGCTCATCTGCGATGGCACGCGCACGGTCAAATAGTGCCTTATGCCCCAAGTGAATCCCGTCAAAATAGCCCAGAACCAATACCGTTTTCTGAGCGTTTTTAATATCTTTATAACTTCGTAGGTTTATCGTTTCCATAATATTCTATTTTACTACAAACTTATTCATTCGGTAGAAAGACTTTACGTGGCTTGTAGTATTCATCTCTTTTTTCTAAAATAGCGACCAGTCTGTCAGCCGAAAATCCTGCTAAGACAGGTTCTCCTCTATCCAGTTCAATAAAACGTCCAACCGATACCTCTGCCACTTCTTCATCCGTCAATTGCTGAATAGGCAAATCACCGATACCTTGTTCGATGGGGCGTAAGAAGGACAAGTCCCCTTGCTCAACTAGTTCAGCAATCTCTGATAGCGTCAGAGCGTCATCAAGACTCATCCCAGCTGCTCTCGTCCGCTCCAATCGGGACATGTGACTTGCATAGCCCAATTTTGCTCCCAAGTCAACTGACAAAGTGCGGACATAAGTCCCTTTGCTACAGCGTACACGAAAATCAAAACGGACCACGTCGCCTTCCCATCGTAAGCCAGATGTCCGCTCAAAACTGTAAATTGTCACTTGTCTGCTCGGACGCTCCACCGTTTCGCCAGCACGGGCATACTCGTACAGTTTACGACCATTGACTTTGACAGCAGAATACATAGGCGGTGTTTGGCTTGTGATGCCGACAAAAGTTGCCATAGCAGCATCAACCTCTGCTTCTGTCAATTTGTCAGAAATCGGTGTCGACTCAACCACCTCGCCAGAAGCATCTTCGGTCGTCGTGGAATACCCTAAAGTGATTTCACCTTCATAAGTCTTGCCTTCTTCCTGCATGAACTCAATCATGCGCGTGGCTTTGCCGACAGCGATTGGCAGGACACCTGTCACGTCTGGATCCAGCGTCCCACCGTGACCAATTTTCTTTTCTTGTAAAATTTTGCGTAGCTTAAAGACTGCATCGTGACTAGTCATGCCGGCTTCTTTTTTCAGATTAATAATTCCAGTAATCATAGCTTTTATTATAGCATAGAAAAAGGAGACTTGGCTCCTAGATGTCAGACTGGTCGTCTATTAAAGCGGCTTCTTTCTAGTAAGTTATGACCAAAGAAAAGGTGACA
>CAUTON010000028.1:0-15737 GCA_963539895.1 uncultured Streptococcus sp.
TCTTAAATTTCTTCCCTGTCATAGCAGAAGATCGTGCAGGTAAGATGGTTGAAATTGATGCTAAGGCAGTTCTGACTATACCACGTCAGATAAAAGCTAGAGAAGTCCTCAAACGAGGATTTATGTCCAATCTCCTTTTTGATAATATCAGCGGTATTTTCCAAGCCAGTCAAACTGTTCTAGACATTTTAAATGAACTACCAGTTGAAAAGGAAGGCAAGTTACAAACACCTTCTGATTTACTAGATTTTTCAGATGTTACAGTAGATGATGAGGGCAATGCAGTGGTTGACTATGAAATCGTGGTCAATCAACAAACGCGACTTTTTGGTGAAAAAGTTTATGGACTTAGTCAGTCCGTTACAGATTTGGTCACTAAGGATGAGGACAAAACTCAAAAACAACTGGTCAATGACTTGAGCAAGACAGTTTCTTCGGTAATTGTAGAAGAATTGAAAGCTGGATATGATCTGAAAACTCGGGAAACAGACCAGATCAAGAAACAAATTACAACAACATTTGAGAATGAAGTTCGAAAAAATGAGATAGAACGTAAAATTTCTGAAGCTCATATCAAGGAAGAGTTGCAGCAAAAGCTCAAGGAAGTAAATGATAAGGAGCAGAAAGATAAGATTCAAGAAGATCTTGAAAAACGAATAGAAGAAAATAATCTCATTCACAAAGAAAAACTAGAACAAACACTCAAAAAAGAAGTTGAAAAAATGCCTGAGAAGTTTATCGAACAGGTTGAGATAAAACGTGTGGAACAGTTGAAACAATCAGCTCAAGATGAGATTCGTGATCACCTTCGAGGATTTGCACGAACAATCCCTAGTTTTATCATGGCCTATGGTGATCAATCTCTAACACTTGATAATTTTGACACCTTTGTTCCTGAGCATGTTTTTTATGAAGTGACTGGGATTACGATTGACCAATTTCGTTATTTGAGAGATGGTGGGCAAGATTTTGCAGGACATCTCTTTGATCGAGCAACATTTGATGAAGCCATCCAAGAATTTCTTCGCAAGAAAGAGGAGCTAGCAGATTATTTTAAAGATCAAAAAGAAGATATCTTTGACTATATTCCACCGCAAAAGACCAACCAGATTTTCACTCCTAAACGGGTGGTGAAGAGGATGGTAGATGAACTTGAGAACGAAAACCCAGGAATCTTTGATGATCCATCTAAGACATTCATTGATTTGTACATGAAGTCAGGTCTCTATATTGCTGAACTTGTTAAGCGACTTTATAATAGCAATGGTTTACGAGAAGCATTTCCAAGTCCTGAAGAACGCTTAAAACATATCCTAGAAAATCAAGTTTATGGATTTGCGCCTTCAGAAATTATTTATAACATTTCCACTAATTTTATCTTTGGAAATCTCTCCCAAGATATCAGTAGAAGGAACTTTGTTCTAGCAGATACGATTCCAGCTGCCAAAGAAGGTAGGATTCAGGAATTGGTAAATAAATATTTTGGATAGGATAGTTATTGATTGTATCTAAAACATGAAGTGAATAGAAAAAGAGGTCAAGTTAATTCTTGATCTCTTTTGATTATAGAGTATATTATTGTTGTTTAGGTAGAATAAAACAGAAGCAGAAAATATAAATACTTATTTTCATTTTATCGAAGTCTATTATCTTAGTTACACAATATATAAGTAATTTAGGTATAAAAAAACCTCACCAGAAAAATTCTGGTGGGATTTTTGGTGGGGAACCAATCAATTTTGATTGATTTTTAACCTTTTATAATAACTGAAAATGCTGTTAAATCAAGGATTCTTAGCCTAAGTTACTCTTATATTTTATTCCCACTCCACCGTAGCTGGTGGTTTACTTGTGATGTCGTAGACGATGCGGTTGACGTGGTCAACTTCATTGACAATGCGGACAGAAATTTTTTGAAGGACTTCCCAAGGGAGTTTTGCAAAATCAGCGGTCATACCGTCGATAGAAGTGATGGCGCGGATGGCGATGGTATAGTCGTAAGTACGGCCGTCACCCATGACACCAACAGAACGAACACCAGTATTGACTGTGAAATATTGCCAAACGTCGCGGTCGAGTCCTGCTTTGGCGATTTCTTCGCGGAGAATAGCGTCTGATTCGCGGACTGTTTTGAGTTTTTCTTCGGTAATTTCACCCATGACACGGATGGCAAGACCTGGTCCTGGAAATGGCTGGCGCCAAACGATTTCATCTGGCATACCAAGAGCAGTACCCAGTGCACGCACTTCGTCTTTGAAGAGAGTGTTGAGTGGCTCGATTAGCTCAAACTGCATGTCTTCTGGCAGGCCACCCACGTTGTGATGAGACTTAATCGTCTGAGCAGTCTCTGTACCAGACTCGATGATGTCGGTATAGAGAGTTCCTTGTGCCAGGAAGTCAACACCTTTGAGCTTACTTGCTTCATCGTCAAAGACGTAGACGAACTCGTTCCCGATAATCTTGCGTTTTTTCTCAGGGTCATCAATACCAGCAAGTAAATCCAAGAAGCGTTTTGAAGCATCCACACGGATGATGTTGAGGCCAAACTTGCCACCCAGCATCTCCATCACTTGGTCGCCTTCGCCCTTACGGAGCAAACCGTGGTCGACAAAGATACAGGTCAACTGGTCGCCGATGGCTTTTTGCAAAAGAACACCAACGACGGAAGAGTCAACACCACCTGACAGGCCGAGTAGGACCTTGCGTTCGCCAACTGTCTCACGGATTTTTTTGATTTCCATGTCGATGAAGTTTTCCATAGACCAGTCACCGGTAGCGCCACAGATTTCAAAGGCAAAGTTTTTGAGAATGTCGTTTCCGTAGACAGAATGACGGACCTCTGGGTGGAACTGGATGCCGTAGAAATTCTTTTCCGTATTCTCCATAGCGGCATATGGACAGTCCGCAGAGTCACCCACCAGATGGAATCCTGCTGGAATTTCCGTCACCGCATCACCATGGCTCATGAGAACAACTTGTTCCTCAGGCGTACTAGCAAAGAGTTTAGAATCCGCACGCAGGCGAAGAGTAGACTGCCCATATTCACGGTTGCCAGCCTCACCCGCTGGGACAACCTTACCGCCAAGCGTGTGGGTAAGGAGCTGCATCCCGTAGCAAATCCCAAGGATGGGAATGCCCAACTCAAAAATTTCTTTATCAATCCCGAAGGCGTCATCTGCATAAACAGAATTTGGGCCTCCAGAAAGGACAATCCCGATTGGATTGATTTCTCGAACTTCACCCGCAGTGATTTTATGGCTTTTCAGTTCAGAAAATACACCAAATTCGCGGATTCGGCGGGCAATCAGCTGGTTGTACTGGCTACCGTAATCCAAGACGATGATTTTTTGAACATCTGTCAAGATTTCAGTCATGTGTTCCCTTTCTTTTTACGTCTGATTTCCAGACGCTTTCCTCTCTATTCTAGCACAATTTCCGTCTTTTTACAGTTCTTTTTGCCAGTTTATGGTAAAATGTTGTCAAAAGCCTACCTTTCTTGGCTAACAGCTGACAAAGCACAAATCGTAGGGAGGACTAGCATGACACCAGCCTATATTCAGATTCATGATGAGATAAAAAAGCGCATTGATGCAGAGACTTGGAAAATTGGTGACCGGTTGCCGAGTGAGCGTGACCTAGCAGATGATTTTGCGGTCAGTCGAATGACGCTACGCCAGGCAGTGACTCTTTTGGTGGAAGAAGGGATACTGGAACGTCGAGTCGGCAGCGGTACCTACGTAGCTGGTCACCGTGTTCAGGAGAAAATGCGGGGGACGACCTCCTTCACCGAGATTATCCGTTCTCAGGGTAAGACACCGTCTACGAAACTTATTTCTTATCAAAGAAAATTAGCTAGTAAGACGGAACAGGAGCAGTTGCGGCTTAGGCCGAGTGAGTATGTCATTCGCATGGAGCGAGTGCGCTATGCTGATAAAGTGCCTGTCGTCTTTGAAGTCGCAGCCATCCCAGAAAAAATTATCGCTCCTTTTAACCAAACTGAGATTACGAAGCATTTCTTCCAAACCCTGACGGACAACGGCTACGAGATTGGCAAGAGTGAAAAAATCATTTCTGCCAGTACCGCTAGTGACAAGTTGACTGACTACTTACAAGTCAAGATAGGACATGCTATTCTCACTCTCAAGCAGGTTTCCTACTTCACAGACGGACAGCCTTTTGAGTATGTCCGTAGCCAGTACGTAGCTGGACGATTTGAGTTTTGTTTTGAAAATCATTAAATTAAATTGGGGTGACATAAAATAAGTTATGTGAATTAAATGTTTTCAACTCCATCTTAAATCAGCTTTAGTGCTATTATTCTAAGCTCTTTTATGCTAAAATAGAGACTATGGAAATTGAAAAAACCAATCGCATGAATGCCCTTTTCGAGTTTTATGCGGCGCTTTTGACCGATAAGCAGATGAACTACATTGAGCTCTATTATGCGGACGATTACAGCCTGGCTGAGATTGCTGAGGAGTTTGGCGTCAGTCGTCAGGCGGTCTATGACAATATCAAACGAACGGAAAAACTGCTAGAAGACTACGAAATGAAGCTCCATATGTACTCGGATTACGTGGTCAGAGGGCAGATTTTAGACCAAATTTTAGAAAAATATCCCACAGATGACTATCTGAGACAACAAATCGAGGTCCTCAGTAGCATTGATAATCGGGATTAGATGAATAACATACATGACAGAAGATGAAATTCAAGAGTTAATCCACTTAAGGAGGAAAAGTTTGAGATTGGACGGACCTCCCAATTTTACAAATGAGGAAATGGAAAGACTTTGGGCTTTACTATTAAAAGAGTTTAAAGAAGTTAATTCAGAAGAATAGAAATAGAAAGAAGAAAATCAAGTGGCATTTGAATCTTTAACGCAGCGTTTGCAAAATGTTTTTAAGAATCTTGGTCGCAAGAGCAAGATTGGTGAGAGTGATATCCAGGAGGCGACCAAGGAAATCCGTCTGGCACTTTTAGAAGCCGACGTAGCGCTTCCGGTTGTCAAGGACTTTATTAAGAAAATTCGTGAACGGGCCCTGGGGCATGAGGTCATCGACACCCTCAACCCAGCCCAGCAGATTATTAAGATTGTCAATGAAGAATTGACGGAAATCTTGGGATCTGACACGGCTGAAATTAACAAATCAGACCGCATTCCAACCATTATCATGATGGTCGGTCTCCAGGGGGCTGGTAAGACCACCTTTGCAGGTAAACTCGCAAACAAGCTGATCAAGGAAGAAAACGCTCGTCCGCTCTTGATTGCGGCTGACATTTACCGTCCTGCGGCTATTGACCAATTGAAAACCCTTGGACAGCAAATCGACGTGCCAGTCTTCGACATGGGGACTGAAACACCAGCTGTCGAGATTGTCCGTCAGGGCTTGGAACAAGCTCGTGCTAATAAAAACGACTATGTCCTGATTGATACGGCTGGTCGTCTGCAGATTGACCAAGCCCTCATGGCAGAACTCCGTGATGTCAAGGCACTGGCTCAACCAGATGAAATTCTCTTGGTTGTGGATGCCATGATTGGTCAAGAGGCAGCAAATGTTGCCCGTGAATTTAACGACCAACTGGCTATCACAGGGGTTATCCTGACCAAGATTGATGGGGATACCCGTGGTGGTGCAGCTCTTTCTGTCCGCCAAATCACTGGTCAGCCGATCAAGTTTACTGGTACAGGTGAGAAAATCACTGATATCGAAACCTTCCACCCAGACCGTATGGCTAGCCGGATTCTGGGCATGGGGGATATGCTGACGCTGATTGAGCGTGCCTCTCAAGAATATGATGAGCAGAAATCACTAGAACTCGCTGAGAAAATGCGGGAAAACACCTTTGATTTCAATGATTTCGTTGATCAACTAGACCAGGTCCAAAATATGGGGCCGATGGAAGACATCCTTAAGATGATTCCAGGGATGGCAGGTAACCCTGCTCTTGCGAATATCAAGGTGGATGAGAGAGAAGTGGCGCGGAAGCGCGCGATTGTCTCTTCTATGACGCCCGAGGAGCGTGAAAATCCTGATCTACTCAGCCCAAGTCGTCGCCGGCGCATCGCAGCCGGATCTGGGAATAGCTTTGTCGATGTCAACAAATTTATCAAAGACTTCAACCAAGCCAAAACCATGATGCAGGGCGTTATGAGTGGCGATATGAACAAGATGATGCGCCAGATGGGCCTCAATCCAAATAATATGCCGAAAAATATGCCAAATATGGGCGGTATGGATATGTCTGCCTTGGAAGGCATGATGGGCGGCGCTGTCGGTGGTATGCCAGACATGAGTCAGCTCATGGGTGGCGGTATCAAGGGTAAAATCGGAGAATTTGCCATGAAATCAGCTATGAAACGTCAAGCTAATAAAATCAAAAAAGCCAAGAAAAAACGAAAATAATTGCTAAAGTTTACATAACGAAAATTATGTAAACTTTTTTAAAAAATATATCTTCATTTCACCACTTAAATGATGTAAATTATTTAGATAGGAGTCTCAATGGTATTCCGGACGATACTGATATTTCCAAATTTTTCAACTATTGGTGACTTACAGACTATCCCGTCAGCAATACGATCCCTTGGCAAACCTGATTGAGCCTCATATCACATTGGTATTTCCATTTGATGATGAGACCATTTGTCTAGATGATTTGAAAGCAATCATGGATGAGACCATTAACGGTCAGCAAAGTTTTAAGGTATCATTTCAAGGATACTGTGCAGTAGACGACTATATCTTTTTAGAGATGAAAAACGGGCAGAATATCATCAGAAAACTGCATGACGCACTATATGGTGAAACCAAGTTCAGCAAACATTTGCACCCAACGATTCCTTATCAACCGTATATTAGGGTTGGTCGTGTAGAAAGTGTTGAACAAGCAAAGCAGATTGCTGACATGCTAAATGAGGAGCAAATTTCTTTTGAAACTCATGTAGATTTCATTTCAGTTGAAGAAATTGGGTCAAATGACGAATCTATCATTATTTATCAGAAAAGCCTGAAATATGGCTTTTTGATTTTGCTCCCTTACATCTTTCCGAAAAACTATAATTTTCTTGAAATAAAACTATGCTTATGCTATACTAGGATTATCAAGAAAAAGGATAGAAATCATGCGACGCGAATTATTACTTGAAAAAATTGAGGAACTGAAAGACATTATGCCTTGGTATGTCCTGGACTACTACCAGTCCAAGTTGACTGTCCCCTACAGTTTCACAACGCTTTATGAATATCTAAAGGAATATCGTCGTTTCTTTGAATGGATGCTGGAGGCCGACATTGTTTCGGTTACAAAGATTGCTGATATTCCTTTGGACGTTTTGGAACATTTGACCAAAAAAGACATGGAGTCCTTCATTCTTTACCTGCGTGAGCGGCCACTTTTAAATGCTAATAGGACGCAAAATGGCGTCTCGCAGACCACCATCAATCGGACGATTTCGGCTCTTTCTAGCCTTTTTAAGTATTTGACCGAAGAGGTGGAAAATGAACAGGGAGAACCCTATTTTTATCGAAATGTCATGAAAAAGGTCTCAACCCAAAAGAAAAAAGAGACACTTGCTGCTCGAGCGGAAAACATCAAGCAAAAACTCTTTTTAGGTGATGAGACAACTGAATTTCTGGAGTATGTTGAGCAGGTTTACCCATCTAAGTTATCCAAACGTGCCCTCTCTTCTTTCCAGAAAAATATGGAACGAGATTTAGCTATTTTAGCACTTCTCTTAGCTTCTGGGGTCCGTCTGTCCGAGGCTGTCAATCTTGATTTAAAAGATGTCAATCTCAATATGATGATTATCGAAGTGACACGGAAAGGTGGTAAACGGGATTCTGTCAATGTTGCTGGCTTTGCAAAGCCCTATCTGGAGCAATACATGGCTGTTCGTCAGCAACGCTACAAGGCTGAAAAGACCGATACAGCCTTGTTCTTGTCTGAATACCGGGGTGTTCCTAACCGCATAGATGCTTCTTCTATTGAAAAAATGGTGGCCAAGTATTCGACGGACTTTAAAGTGCGTGTGACCCCTCATAAACTGCGCCATACCCTTGCGACCCGCCTTTACGACGCTACGAAATCCCAAGTTCTTGTCAGCCATCAGCTAGGACATGCCAATACCCAGGTCACTGATCTTTATACGCATATCGTCAACGATGAGCAAAAAAATGCCTTGGATCAGCTTTAGTTTACATAAATTATATTACGCAAAAATCCATAGAGATGTCCTCTATGGATTTTAATGATTTTAAAATGATTGATAAGTTTCTAAATCTGTCAAAGCTCGCTCTGCAATTTTTTCGTAGCGTTCTTTTTTGTCGCGGATGCGGGGGCCATCAAGTTCTTTAATGATGCCGAAGTTGACATTCATAGGCTGGAAGTGCTTGCTCTCGGTGTGGGTCACGTAGTAGGGGAGGCTGCCGATAGCGGTCGTCTCAGGGAAGACCACTGCTTCTTCGCCTTTGAATAAACGCGCAGCATTGATCCCAGCGACCAGGCCTGAGGCTGCTGACTCAACGTAGCCTTCAACCCCTGTCATCTGCCCTGCAAAGAAAAGGTTAGGATTGCTGCGGGATTGGAAGGTCTGAGTCAGGAGATTTGGTGAATCCATGTAGGAATTGCGGTGCATGACGCCGTAGCGGACAAACTCTGCATTTTCAAGCCCAGGGATCATCTGAAAGATCCGCTTTTGCTCGCCCCATTTGAGGTGGGTCTGGAAGCCCACCATGTTGTAGAGGCTGCCAGCAGCATTGTCCTGACGGAGCTGGACAACGGCGTAAGGCGTCTTGAAGTCGCCGTCACGCGGCCCCTCGTAGTCGTCTGGGTATTCCAGACCGACCGGCTTCATTGGGCCGTAGAGCATGGTTTTGATGCCGCGCTTAGCCATGACCTCGATTGGCATACAGCCCTCAAAGTATTTTTCCTTTTCAAAGGAATTAAGCGGTGCTTCTTCGGCCGTGGTCAAGGCCTCGTGGAAGGCCATGAATTCTTCCTTGGTCATGGGACAGTTGAGGTAGGCCGCTTCGCCCTTGTCGTAGCGAGACTTGAGGTAGACCTTGCTCATGTCGATGGTGGCTTTGTCGATAATCGGCGCTGCGGCATCGTAGAAATAGAAGCCGTCACCACCGTTAAGGGCATGGATTTTCTCCGCCAATGCGTCTGAAGTCAAGGGACCTGTCGCAATGACCGTGATGGCATCATCTGGAATCTCCGTAATCTCTCCACGGAAGACCTCGATCAGGGGATGGTTTTCCAGCTCTGCGGTCACACCCTCTGCATATCCCTCACGGTCGACCGCCATGGCGCCTCCAGCTGGCACCCTGTGGGATTCCCCATTGCGCAAAATAATGGAATCGAGACGACGCATCTCCTCCTTGAGGAGGCCGACGGCATTGGTCAGGCTATCGCCACGGAAGGAATTGGAGCAGACCAGCTCAGCAAAATTGGCCGTCTTGTGCTGGGGCGTGGGCTTGACGCCACGCATCTCGTAGAGCTTAACGGGAATGCCACGCTTGGCGATCTGATAGGCCGCCTCAGAGCCAGCCAAGCCAGCCCCGATCACGTTAATGTAATTTGCTTTTTCTTGAGACAATCACTAATACCTCAAAATCTTTCTATATGATTGTTCCATTATAGCAGAAAAGGCGTTGACTTTCGAGGGGAAGATACGAAAAGGCTAGGACAAGAGTCCTAAGCCCTTCGTTTATTCGAGATAAGCGTTTAATGCAGTGGTGATTTATTCTTCCACCCTCATTTCACTTTTTCTTCTTCATAGTCACCGTTAGGACAGACGACTTGCTTGCCGCCACCGCGGACTTTTTTCTCTACTAAGAAGTGGTCACATTTTGGACAAGCGCGGCCGACGGGTTTATCCCAAGAGGTAAACTCGCAGTCTGGGTAGCGGTCACAACCATAGAAAAGGCGGTTGCGCTTGCTCTTGCGTTCAATGACCTGCCCCTGGTGACAATCCGGACAGGTTACGCCGATTTCTTTGACAATTTGTTTGGTATTGCGGCAGTCTGGGAAGTTACTACATGCGTAGAACTTGCCAAATCGGCCCAGCTTGATGACCATAGGGTGACCACAGACATCGCAGTCAAAGCCAGCTGGCTCATCTTTGATTTGGATTTTTTCCATTTGGTCTTCGGCCTTGTCTAGCTCAATCTTAAAGGGCTTGTAAAAATCATCAATAACCTTTTGCCACACTTCCTTACCAATTTCAACATCATCCAACTTCTGCTCCATCTCAGCAGTGAATTTGACGTTGACAATATCAGGGAAAAACTCGACAATCAGTTTGTTGACAATCTCTCCCAGTTCGGTTGGTTCAAAGCGTTTTGCCGCTAATTTGACATAATACCGCTTTTGGATGGTCTCGATAGTCGGAGCGTAGGTAGATGGGCGACCGACACCATTTTCTTCCAAGGTTTTAATCAAGGTTGCTTCAGAATAGCGCGCTGGTGGTTGTGTGAAATGTTGCTCAGGATTGGTAGCGGTTCGAGTGACTGTATCCCCTTTTTCCATATCGGGCAGCATTTTGTTTTTGTCAGAGTCGTTGTAAACGGCTAAATACCCATCAAATTTAACCTGACTACCATTTGCAGTGAAAATCACTCCATTTTGTCCCAGATTAACCTTCATGGTATCAAAGACAGCTGCTGCCATCTGACTGGCCACGAAACGGTTCCAGATAAGGGTATAGAGCTTGAGCTGGTCCTTGTCCAAGTATTTTGCAATCGATTCAGGTGTCAAATTGACGTTTGAAGGACGGATAGCCTCGTGAGCATCCTGAGCTCCAGAGGCATTTTTGACGCGGTTGCCATGCTTAGAGTAGTTAGCACCGAAACGCTCTGTGATAAAATCTGCCGCCTGAGCTTGCGCAACAGGACTGATACGGGTAGAGTCCGTACGCATATAGGTAATGAGACCTTGCTGCCCAGATCCAACATTGATTCCTTCGTAGAGCTGTTGGGCCACCATCATGGTCTTCCGAGTACGGAAGTTGATTTTATTGGCTGCATCCATTTGCATGGTTGAAGTCGTATACGGCAACGGTGCATTTCTGCGACGTTCTTTCTTTTCGACTTGGTCAACTTGGAAAGTCTCGCTGGTAATCCGAGCAAGGACTGCTTTGACCTGGTCGTTGTTTTCCAACTTGACTTTTTTGCCATCTAAGCCGTAAAAGCTGGCTTGAAATTTCTTGGTTCCCTTCTTGAAAGTTCCATCGATGGTCCAATATTCTTCTGGTTTAAAGTTATTGATTTCATTTTCACGGTCAATGATAAGCTTGAGAGCGACTGACTGGACACGGCCCGCTGAGAGCCCTTTCTTGACCTTTTTCCAGAGAATTGGAGAAATAGAATACCCCACAATCCGGTCCAGGACACGGCGGGCCTGCTGGGCATCGACCAATTCATGATTGATGGTACGAGGTTCTTTAAAGGCATTCTTGACCGCATCTTTGGTAATTTCGTTGAAGACAACACGATTTTCTGCATGTTCATCCAAGTCCAAGATATGAGCTAAATGCCAGGCAATAGCTTCTCCTTCTCGGTCCGGGTCACTTGCCAGGTAGACATTTTTGGCATTTTTTGCTTCTTTTTTCAAAGAATTGATGAGCGGGCCTTTCCCGCGGATGTTGATATATTGAGGCTCGTAGTTGTTTTCAAAATCAATGGACATAGAAGACTTTTTCAGGTCACGGATATGTCCGACAGATGCTACGACACGGTAGTTTCTCCCCAGATATTTTTCAATGGTTTTGGCCTTGGCAGGCGACTCCACGATCACTAGATTTTTTTTCGTACTTGCTTTTTTCTTTGTTGCAGTTTTTGTTGCCATAAGTCATCCTTTAGTTAGTTTAACTTCACAAAGGATAAACTATTTTTCAGACCCTGTCAAGGAAAATTATTTTCCTATAGGAAAACTTGATTTAATAAGAGAATTCAGAAAGCACGTCAAAGCCTGATGTGACGCACTTAGCGCCCTCCTGAATCAGGTGATGACAGCCGTCAGACTTTCCATCCAAAATGGAACCAGGAATAGCAAAGACTTCGCGTCCTTCCTCCATCGCACGCTCGCAGGTGATGAGACTGCCTGAGCGCATCTTGGCCTCAGCAACAATCACACCCTGTGAAAGCCCCGCGATGATGCGATTACGGGCTGGAAAGTGGAATTTGAAGGGTTTGGAACCTGGCGGATACTCTGTTATCAGCAAGTGATTCTTGGCAATATAGTCCTGCAAAGCCTTGTTTTCAGGTGGATAATACTGATCCAAGCCACATCCTATAACGGCAATGGTTTTCCCGCCATTTTTCAAACTTGCCAGATGGGCTGCCGTATCAATCCCGCGCGCCAAACCACTGACAATCACGAATTGATTGTTAAGCTCGCGGATAATTTTTCTTACAGATTGGATACCAGAGTCACTCGCATCGCGAGAGCCGACTACAGCCATTTTAGGTAGGCTCAACAAGTCAAGATTTCCTTGATAAAAGAGCTGAACGGGTGTGTCATAGATTTCCTTTAAGGCCTGCGGAAAGATGTCGTCAAGAATTGAAATAGATGGAAAACGATTAAACTCCTCGCGCAATTTTTCTAGATCCAAGCGATGATACCGCTCGTTGAAATAATAAGAATTGGGAATTTCTCCAATTTTTGCCATTTGATTAGCCGTCATAGGCTGGCCATGCTCCAAATAGTGCTCTGCAATCTTTTGAATCCGATGATTGGGTACATGCAACTTCTTCAACTTAAAAATTTCAAAATTATTCATTTCTTCACCTCAATTATTTATCCGTAAAGAAAAAAGAAAGAAACCGAAATTTTCGATTTTTATAAATGTCGTCGATTTTATTTTTCTATTGAGATCTACTTTCCCTACTCAGCTCAATAATACGTTCACATAGGTTTGGGAAATCTATACCAGCTGCTTTCGCTTCCTGTGGTAATAAACTTGTTTTAGTCATACCTGGTAAACTATTTGATTCAATAAAATATACATCCCCCTTCTCATCTACAATAAAATCAGTGCGTGAATAAACATTAAATCCAAGAGCCTTATGTATTTTATATGCGGATTTTTGTAAGGTATGAGTTAACTTTTCAGATATTTTTGCGGGAACGACTTCTTCAGCTGCACCAACAGTGTACTTGTTATTATAATCATAAAAACCATTTTTTACTTTTATTTCAATAACCGGTAAAACAGTTTCACCTAAAATACCTACCGAAAATTCTCTCCCCTTAATATACTTTTCTACAAAGAATGAGCCAAGTTCAGGATGTTCTTTATAATAAATGTCAAATTGTTTTTTATTTTGAAATATCTTAATACCTTTACTTGAACCACTTCTAATTGGCTTTATAACAATAGGAAAATCATTTGCTTGAATTCTATCAACCATCAAGTTCGAAGCACATTTTATTCCAACAGAACTAGCCACTATTTTTGATAATTTTTTATCCATGCTAATAGCTGTACTAAGAAACGAATTTCCTGTATAGTCTATTTTTTCTACATCAAAAATAGCCTGTAGTTTCCCATTCTCACCTATTCCACCATGAGTTGCTAAGAAAACTATATCAACCTTTCTACAAGCATCAATAACACCCGAACCAATCTCAACTTTTTGTTTATTTAATCCGCGCTCACTTTTTTCAATTTCTCCTATCTCATACGAATAGTCTTGAGATAAATCTATAGAAATCACATCATACCCCAATGTTAATAGACTTTTACTAATCTCCTTTGCAGAATTTTCTGACACCTCTCTCTCTTCGCTAAGGCCACCATATAGTACAACAATTTTTTTAATAGCCATTCACTTAACCTCCTTGTTAGAATCTTATTGAATAAAATGAAGCAATAGATATCTCAAAATATAAATTTATTTATTTTCATTGTCTTGATTGGTTCGAATGTCAGGCGATGAATAGGCGTAATCCCATATTTGTTTAATCCTGCCAGATGAAACGGCGTACCGTAGCCTGCGTTCTGAGCGAAGTCATAGCCTGGAAACTGAGCTTCATAATCAGCCATCATCCTGTCTCTGGTCACCTTGGCAACAATAGACGCTGCAGCGATAGATAAACTGTTTGCATCGCCTTTGATGATAGATTCTTGTGGTAGACGGATATTCAACTTCATGGCATCAATCAATAATGCCTGCGGAGCTGGCGTAAGGTGCTTGACAGCCTCCATCATGGCCAACTTGGTCGCTTCGTAGATATTGACTTCGTCAATGACATGATTGTCCATGACCCCAATCCCAACTGCCAACGCGCGCTCCATGACAGCCTGATACATTTCCTCGTGCTTTTTCTTAGGAATTTTCTTGGAGTCGTTGAGTCCCTTTATCTTACAGTTTTGGGGCAATATGACGGCAGCTGCTACGACAGGTCCAGCTAGCGGGCCACGCCCGACCTCATCAATACCTGCAATCATATCAAATCCCTGTGCATAATAAGCCTTCTCATAGCGCAGCATAGCTTCCAGCCTAGTCTCTTCATCTAATTCGGCCTGAATCGCCTTTTTTCGGCTCCTAACAGCTGATTTAACACCGCTACGCTCATCAGCTTCATAATCAGTCCAAACAGGGTCTGATAAGCTTGCGATGACTTCTAATGCCTCTTTGATTTCTTTAACGGTTGCCATGGACTTCATCCATCCGATCTAGGGTATAAAGACCCAATTTCCCATCCCGCACTTCTTTGACAAAAAGAGCATAAAAGCGGTCGTAATCATCACGAAATCCTAGTTTTCGAGTCATGTCCATGATGATATCTGGCGCCTCCATATCTAAATCAATTCCCTTAAAACGTTCCGTCAAGCGCTCAGGATAATAGGTTTTAAAATAGTCCAACCCAAAAATCGTCACCTCATCCATGGGCAGAAGATTATCTTTAATTGCCCCTGTCAATGCTAGCTTGAGGCCAACTGTCTGGTCTTCAAACTTAGGCCATAGGATACCAGGAGTGTCCAAGATTTCCAAATCTTTATTAGACTTGAGCCACTGCTGTCCTTTAGTGACACCAGGTTTATTGCCAACGACAGCAATTTTTTTACCAGCCAGACGATTCATGAGGGTGGATTTTCCAGCATTCGGAATGCCGATAATCATAGTCCGCAAGGTTTCAATCTGGATGCCACGTTCTTTCTGACGAGCGATTTTGTCTTTCATCAGATCCTTGGCAGCCTCCGTCACCTTTTTGACGGTCGATTGTTCTTTAGAGTTGATGCGTAATGTGCGAATACCCTGTGCCTCGTAGTAAGCCTGCCATTCCTTTATGAGGACGGGATCCGCCAAATCAGATTTGTTGAGGATGAGGAGTTTTGGTTTCTCGCCGACAATCTTGGTCAGCATAGGATTTTGGCTGGATAAGGGCAATCTTGCATCCACCAAAATCGTCACAAAATCTACAAATTTTAGATTTTCCTGTACTTGTCTTCTCGCCTTAGACATGTGACCTGGGTACCACTGAATAGTAGCCATAGTTTATAAATCCTTTCGTAGCAGTTTTTTTCAGCCTTACTTTGATAAATTTTTTGTTGAGGAATCGTAATCCTTCTTCTAATTCTTTATGATATCTGCAAAATAAAGACTAGCATCACTATTCTACCATTTTTTTGGCGATTGTGCTCTGGGTGTGAAAAGTTCTTTTGAATGTGAAAAAAGAGAACCAATGAGGCCCCCAATGTCATTAAGTTAAAGAACTTATTCCTCCTT
>CAUTON010000029.1:0-15030 GCA_963539895.1 uncultured Streptococcus sp.
TGAGTCCCAGATGGGTACTCAGTTTTATTTATCTTATTTGGCGTTTACTTCAAAGCCTTCTGCTGCTGCCTCTGCGAAATGATGTTCAATAATTTCGGCACAGTGATCACAGATGTGAGCATTGTAAGTACGGTCTGCTGTTGTCATATCAACTCGACGGCAACGGTCACAGACTTCCCCTTCGGCATGTGAAACAGTGAAGGCTACATCCTCGAAGCTAACCGCATCGGCTGGCGATGCTTCTTCTGTCACAGTCAATTGTGACACAATGAGCAGTTGAGCGATATCACTATCTAGTTTTTCAAGCAGGGCTTTGGTCTCACTTGATGCGTAAACAGTCAGATGTGCTTCCAATGATTTCCCGATGACTTTTTCGTTGCGGGCTTCTTCAAGCGCTTTTTGAGCTTGTGCACGGAAAGTCATGAAGGCTTCCCAATCAGCCAAAAGAGCGTCAGCATTGTCAAAGCTTTCTGCATCTGGCAGCTCAGCCAATTGGACAAATTCCTCTGCTTCATGCTCAAGGTATGACCAGATTTCCTCTGCCGTGTGAGGCAAGATTGGGGTCAGGAGCTTAGTGATTTTCACTAATACGTCGTAGAAAACTGTCTGCATCTGGCGACGTACCAAAGCATTTTCAGCCTCAATGTAAACAACATCCTTAGCAAAATCAAGGTAGAAAGCCGACAAATCAATGGTGATAAAATTGTTAATCGCCTTGTAGATTGCCATGAAATCATACTCATTATAGGCAGTAAGAACAGTCTCCACCAACTTATTAAACTTAACAGTCATGTATTGGTCCACTGGACGAAGATCAGCATAAGCAACTGTGTCCGTTTTCGGATTGAAATCAGAAGTATTGGCAATCAAGAAACGCAAGGTATTACGAATCTTACGGTAGGTTTCAGAAACTTGACCAAGAATATCCATTGATACACGGACATCATTATCCGTATCGACTGAAGTTACCCAAAGACGCAAGATTTCCGCACCATATTGCTTAGCCACATCATTTGGTGAGATGATATTGCCCTTAGATTTAGACATTTTCTCACCTTTGCCATCCAGAACAAAGCCCTGCGACAAGACAGCCTTGTAAGGCGCATGCCCATTAACCGCAACAGAGGTGATGAGGGATGAGTTGAACCAACCACGGTACTGGTCAGAACCCTCTAAATAAAGGTCTGCTGGGTAAGACAGATGTTCACGAGCATTCATAACACCATTCCAAGAAGAACCAGAGTCAAACCAAACGTCCATGATGTCGGTTTCTTTAGTAAATTCTCCATTTGGAGAACCAGGATGCGTAAAGCCTTCAGGAAGCAAATCTTTAGCTTCAGATTTCCACCAGATGATAGAACCGTGTTCCTCAAAGAGATCTGCCACATGGTCTGTCACTTCCTTGGTCATGATAGCTGTGCCGTCTTCTGCATAGAAGATAGGAAGTGGCACACCCCAGGCACGCTGACGAGAGATAACCCAGTCGCCACGGTCACGAATCATATTATAAAGACGAGTTTTACCCCAAGCTGGGTGGAAAGTTGTTTTCTCAATTTCATCCAGAATGTCCTGACGGAATTTAGATACAGAAGCAAACCATTGCGGTACTGCACGCCAGATGATTGGTTTTTTGGTCCGCCAGTCAAATGGGTAGGAGTGATTGATGACTTCAGAAGCTAGAAGCTTATCTCCCAATTTTTCCTTAACAGTTGGCACAACCTTGTCGTAGAACTGCCCTTCAAAGTCTGCGCCAGCATTTTCCATCATAAGACCACGCTCATTGACAGTCACAGCCACTTCCAAATTGTACTTAACCCCGACATTGTAGTCGTCTTCACCAAAGCCAGGTGCGGTATGGACAATCCCTGTACCAGAGTCAGTCGTCACGTGGTCACCAAGAATGACCAGTTCATCCACTGTTGTATCCCAAGGATGCTCGGTCACGATGTATTCAAGTTCTGCACCTTTATAGTTGGCAACAATTTCAAAACTCTCCCAGCCGAATTTAGCTGCCAAGCTATCAACAAGTGCTTCCGCCACCACATACTTGCGTTCAGAGTCAGCTGGTAGGACAACCACGTAGTCCATATCAGGACCTACTGTCAATCCTCGTGAAGCCGTGATGGTAAATGGCGTCGTTGTCCAGACCACGATATAAGTATCCGTGTCAAGCACGTCCTTGCCGTCTTTGACCTTATTGGCATAGTAGAGTGATGTTGAGTTGATATCGTGGTACTCGATTTCCGCCTCAGCGAGAGCTGACTCAGATGACCATGACCAGTAGACAGGTTTTGCCCCACGGTAGATGTAGCCCTTATCAGCCATGGCACCAAAGACGCGAATTTGATCGGCTTCGTATTGAGGTTTCAAGGTGATATAGGGATTTTCCCAATCTGCTGACACGCCCAAACGTTTGAAATCGTCACGTTGCTTGTCTACTTGAGACAGTGCGTAGTCACGGCACATTTCAAGGTATTCTGCTAGATCCATTTCCTTGCGTTTGACACCTTGTTTAGCCAAGACTTGCTCAATTGGCAGACCGTGGGTATCCCAACCTGGCACGTATGGTGCTGAAAAGCCAGACATGGATTTCGAGCGCACGATGATGTCTTTAGAAATTTTATTCAAGGCGTGACCTACGTGGATATTACCATTGGCATAAGGAGGACCATCATGCAGATGGAAGGATGGTTTGCCTTCATTGAGTTTTTGACGTTTCTTGTAGAGCTCAGCCTGATCCCAAGCCGCCTGCCACTGTGGTTCTTTGTTTGGAAGACCAGCACGCATTGGAAAAGCTGTTTTTCCAAGATTAAGAGTTTCTTTGAGTTTCATTTTTTCTCCTTTTTTAATTTCCGAATCATTTTAATTTCCTTGCCATCTAATCCCTTTGAGACAAAACCCAACTGTTTCAAAAGACCGTTCATTCGATGGTTTCCAATAACATGATGACTGCGAACGCAATCAATATCTGGCTCTTCTTCTGCCAGACGGATCAATTCTTGTAGCGCTGCTTTCCCATTTCCCTTATTTTGGTACTCCCTATCTATCATCAGCCGCCAAAGGTAGATTTCTCGCTCCGCTTTATTAAACACTAATAAGGCAAAACCGACTACTTTTTGGGAATTCATAATCGCATAAGGTCTGATATCTTCTGTTTCTCGATAAAGCCAAGCTTGGGCTAGAGAATAGAGTGGAGAAGCCACCAAACGCTCATCCTTTTCCAATAGTTTCAAGGCAGCAACTGCTTCAAAATTGTTTTCATCAACTTTTTCTAGATGTATCATAATATAAAAAAGCCTCCGTCAAAAAGGACGAAAGCTCGTGGTACCACCTTAATTCAGACAGAGTGCTCCCTCTGTCCCTCTTGTGCTGATAACGGATGCCTCCGTCTTTTCCTACTCATTTCAGAAAAGATTTTACAAAATGATAAAGTGATGAAAAGGGATTGCAGGTCTTGCACCATCTCCTGCTCGCTAGAAATATTGACATCACTTCTTGTTTTTGTCTTTTTAATCTTCAGTTGTTTCTTCGTAAGTAACTTCGGCTTGTGATTCTTCAGCTACATCAAGAGCCGCTGCTTGACGAGTCAATTCTGCCAGTTCCTCTGGGGTCAATTGGCGCGTCATATCTAAATCTTCTTCCACCGTCACTGTTTTCTCTGCTAACGCTGTTTCCAATACTTCACGGAAAGCTTCGTCACTTGTCTGTAAGTATGAAGCCGTTGGACGAAGAATTTCTTCCCACTCTGGAGAATTTACAATTGAAAGCTGACTTTCGATTGTTGATTTGAGACGTTGGTGGAAAATCCGTGTTTTATTCTTCAACTCTTCGGTTTCCACTGCGACCTTCTTAGCATTATCAGTTGCCGTTCTGAGAATCTCATTTGCCTTTTCTTTGGCTTCATTGATCAAGGTCTGCGCATCGTATTCAGCCTGTTTAACAATATTTCCAGCTTGATCTTCTGCAGCAGTCTTCACCTTTTCAGCAGTATCCTGCGCTAAGATGACAGATTGACTTAAAGATTCTTTCATTTCATCAAAATAAGCCAAGCGCTCATTTAATGATTTAATTTCGGTTTCCTGATCATGATTCTTTCGGACCAATTTCTCGTAGTCTATCGTGACCATATCAAGAAATTCATCGACTTCATCTGCATCATAACCACGCCATTTGGTACCAAAGCTTTTATCTTTTAATTCTTGTGTTGTCAGTGCCATCCGCACTTCCTCCTATTTTCTAATTAGTTCAATGTCGACTTTAAGTTTTCCTTGCGTTGTAGTGCCTAAAACTTCTCTAATTTTCACTCTCCCGTAGCCACGAACACTCACAAGCTGCCCTACTGTAACAACTTTTGAAGACTCTCTGGTTTCACTATAATTCAGTTTAACCTTTCCTTGCTCGATTAACTTTGAAGCCAATCCCCGAGATAATCGAAAGGCAGCTGCTACAACTTTATCTAAACGTAAGCTGGATAAAAGCAAAACGTCTGATTTACCCCCAGCTGACTGCTGCAAGGTAACCGATTCGAGAGAACGTCTTTTCCATTTAACGGGCACACGTGCAATTTTATGCACTTCAGCTTCCACCAAATCCGCAAACTTCTGATCAATAAACAAGAGAATTTCCTGCTCTTGTACAATGATATCTCCCAAAAATTCACGTCTAATTCCCAACTGATTGAGTAAGGTCCCCAAAATTAGTGAATGCGTTAAACTATGAAATTTCTCGGGATAAACGATTTCTAGACAAACTAATTCAAAATCTTCTGTTGCCAGTTCATAATAAATCGGAGCAATAATCACGCGAACCTTTTCTGTCGCAACCAATTGGCGACTGCTATAAAATGACAGACCAGAATACGAAGTAAGAGACTCCAAAATTTCTTCTTGGCGAGGATTGAGAAAGGTAGTCAAGCGATAGGAATAGGTATCCTCAACCTGTTTGCAAAAATCCAGCATTTTCTCAACAAATGCACGTTCATCGTCCCCGTAATGCTGCAAGATTGATTTCTCATTTGCCATTTTTAAAAAATCAAGACAATCAGATTTGTCAGTAAGCGCAATAAGATAATCGCTGCAAAAACTGTCCAATCTAAGCCCATAAATTGCAGACCCAAACGTCGTAGCGGACGTAAAACGGGCTCTACTAGGGCTAAAACCATCCGACCAATAGCTGAATCATACACGCTTGGGAACCATGACATAAAGGCATAAACAACCAAAATCATCGAATAAATATCGATCGCTCGCAGGAGCACATATAATACAAAATACATCTTAGTGTCTCATATCAAAGTCAAAATTTGACTCTTGGTGTGGATTTGTTGATCGCAATTCCTCAATATTGACTGTGACATTAACTGGTGTCAACAGCCACATTGTATTGGAAACTTTTTTCAAATTTCCAGAAAGAACAGAACGAGCCCCATCCAAATAATCCAAACAACGACGGGCCTGAGTTTCAGACATAAATTGGAAATCAATTAGGACGCTAGCATTATCCAATAAAAGGTTGACAATCTCTGGCGCTTCTTCATATTTTTTAGGGAATTTAATGTCAATGATTGTTTTCGTTTCTGCAGGAGCAGACGCGGAGAGCAACTCTTTTTGACGATTATTCAAACGTTGTAGATTATCTCGTTCTGCAGGAGGAGTTTGCGACCGACTTGGAGTTCGACGCAAAGCACTCGATTCCGATTCTTCTGCAACAGGAGGTTGCGCAACACGCATTTTAGGTGTTTCATTTGGCATCTGATAAGTTTCAGCACTTTTCTCCTCGTAAGTATTTGAGTCATCAACTTCAAAATAGTTAATTAAATTTCTAAATGTATCTTTTAAAGCCACAGTCATCTATTCCTTATTTATAAAACGCAGTTCCTATTCGAACAAAGGTTGATCCATTTGCAATTGCTATTTTAAAATCTCCACTCATCCCCATACTCAACTCTGTAAAAGGCATATGAGGCAACTTACGAGAAGACAACTCTTCTTGCAATCGCTTCGTCTCAGCAAAAATATTATTTAGCTCTGAGTCTGTAGCACCGAGCGGTGCCATTGTCATTAAACCGACTAGCTCAACTTTGTCCAAGTCTTGTAACTGTTCCAAGACTTGATCAATTTCTTCCTTCATAAAGCCATGCTTGCTTTCCTCCCGCGAAATATTAACTTGAAGGAAGCATTTGATTGGCTTATCAGCCCTTTTTTGAATCTCTTGAGCAAGCGATACAGAATCTAGGGCGTGGAAGTAATCAACGTAATTGATGACATCCTTTACCTTTCGTCGTTGTAAGGTCCCAATGAGATGCCAGGTGAGGTTGTGGTCAGCCAAGGCTCGATATTTATCTAGAAACTTATCCACTCGGTTTTCACCGATATGTTCCACCCCAGCTTCAACCAGTCCTTTAGCAATAGAGCTGTCAACATACTTTGTGACAGCTATTACTTTTACTGATTCTGGTTTTCGAAGACTTTCAATCGCAGCCTGTTCAACCGCTTGAAAGACTTGATTTCGATTAACTTGAAGATTCATATTAACGGTTGCGGAAGAATGGTGGAGTATCTAATTCATCCTCATCATCTTCAGCAGTGAATTTTTCTACGGATAAGTTAGAACGGTTTTCTTCTGTTGGGCGTAGAATGCTTTCGCGACGTAAGTCCCATTCTCCAAAAGCAGATTGCTGCGGTGCTTCACTGTATGATGCAGAGGCTGATGATACAGGAGCTGGTGCAATTCCAGCATCAAAGCGAGGTTGTGAGCGATGAACAGGTGCAGCAGTCACTTCAGGACGTGTACGAACAAGGCGTTCCACTTTTTCCTGACGAACACCTGTCGCTACAACAGTTACACGAATTTCATCTTTCATGCTTTCATCGATAGAAGTTCCCAACCAAATATTGACACCTTGACCAGCCGCTTGATTAACAATTTCTGAAGCTTCTTCTGCTTCTGTCAAGGTCATATCGTAGCCACCGGTTACGTTCACGATTACATCTTCAGCACCATCAATGGTCGTTTCCAAAAGTGGAGAGTAGATAGCTTTGCGTGCGGCATCGATCACGCGATCTTCGCCCGAACCAATCCCGATACCCATCAGAGCATTGCCTTTGTTTTCCATCACGGTCTTCACATCAGCAAAGTCCAAGTTGATGAGACCAGGGTTGGTAATCAAATCTGTAATCCCTTGCACACCTTGACGGAGAACGTTATCAGCCTCACTCAAGGCTTCAAGAAGAGGGGTTTTCTTATCAACAATTTCAAGCAAGTTGTTGTTTGAAATAATCAAAAGGGTATCCACTTGCTCACGCAGTGCTTCAATCCCTTCAATCGCATAACCACTCCGTTTGTTTCCTTCAAAACCAAATGGACGAGTCACAACTGCGACTGTTAGAGCGCCTAGGCCTTTTGCAATCCGAGCAATGACGGGTGCAGCACCTGTACCAGATCCGCCACCCATACCTGCTGTGATGAAGACCATATCCGCTCCTGTAAGAACATTGGTAAGAGCTTCTTCACTTTCTTCAGCTGCCTTACGGCCAACTTCAGGCTGACCTCCAGCACCCAAACCACGAGTTAATTTTGGACCCAATTGGATGACCGTCTCAGCTTTAGAAGAACTCAAAGCCTGCACGTCGGTGTTTGCTGCGATGAATTCAACACCAGAAACACCTTCTTCAATCATACGGTTGATGGCATTGCCACCGCCACCACCGACACCAATAACCTTAATGACAGCACCAGTAGCTGCTGCTGATTCAAATGAAAATGTCATAATTTATATCACCTTTTTCTTTACTCAAACATGCTTCCAAAAAGACCACGGATTCGTTCGCCCAAGTTCGGATGCTTTTCTTCAGAAACTTCTTCTTGTTCATCAGTTGTTTGAACTGCTGGTTCTACTTCTTGCAGTTCACTTGTCAAATCAGTTGGAGTTTGAACGACTGGACGTGACACTGGTTTTACAGGAATTTCTATCGGTTTCTGACGGAGGTTTTCTTCGTCATTTACTGCAGCCTGAGCAATTTTCTCAACTTCATCTAGATTTCCGACAAATTCAACCAAGCTAATCACATGGGCAAAGGCTGGATTCCGAATTCCGATTTGGTTTGGAACATAGAGTTTCGTATTGACTCCCAATACCTCCTGGGCCAGTTCTGTAATGGCAGGCAATACCGCTCCGCCACCTACAAGAACAACCCCTCCAGGCAACTCCAATGCACGAGTCCGTTCTAAATCTTGCTTGACGCGAGAGAAGATTTGACGAAGACGGGCCGCAATCACTTCTGAAAGGTACTTTTCAGTTACTTCAACTGGAGAGTTTTCTCCGATGACCTCAACCGTGAATTTTTCCTTTTCAGTTGCTTCTTGTGGATAAGCAATACCATAATTATATTTCAAGTTTTCCGCGATACTTTGAGAAGTTGTCAGTACCTTAGAAATATCTTTGGTAATGTAGTCGCCGCCTTCTTGGTAAATATTGGTAAACTGCAACTCTTGACCACGCATTACCGCAACGGTTGTCTGTCCACCGCCAAGATCAATGACCGTTGCACCAAATTCTCGTTCCCCTTCGTTCAGTACAGAGCGAGTGAGAGCCAGAGGAGAAATCACAATATTCTCCACTTGGATTCCAGCACGCTCTACGGTTTTACGAAGGTTGTGCAAGATGGTCCGTGGGCCTGTATAGAGCATGCCACGCATTTCAAGACGAATCCCCATCATGCCACGAGGATCTTTGATCCCTTGGAAACTGTCCACAACGAACTCATCTGGAATGAACGAAATTACTTCACGTTCAGGTGTCATGCTCTTGGTCAAGGCTGATTTAACAACATTTTCGACATCTGCATCCGTAATTTCTTGTGAACTTGTTGTCACAGGAATCATCCCTTGTGTAGGCTCAATTTGTAGCAAGTTTGCTGGCAAACCTACATTGACACGATCGATTTTGATACCTGCTTTTTCTTCTGCTTGAGCGATTGCTGTTTTGATTGCCCCAGCCGCTACTTCAATATTTACAATAATACCGTCTTTGACACCAGCACTTTTGACGTTGCTAACACCAATGACATTCATTTCACCATCTCTAAATTCTGCAACAAGCACTTTAATAGAGCTTGTGCCGATATCTAATCCTGTAAAAAAGCCATTTCTAGCCATCCGGTCAGTCCTCTCTAACTTCCAACTTTAGACAAATATTTCTTGTTTTTGATAAAAATAGAATTATTCACATAGCATTATAACACAAAAAGCTTAAAAATGTTTTATTTTTAAGCTTTTTCTACAAATATTTTATTAATTAGTGTAGGAGTAAATCCCCACTTCCATATCAATTGTACTTGGTGCTGCTAACTGACTGGCAATTCCTGTATAGTAAGGCAATTTCTTCTCAATCTCAGTGAGCGGAACCAATACAACATTGCCATCATACATGTCTAACTGAAGTAAATCTGCCGTTGCTTTGGAAGGTTTTAGACTGATTGTTTGGATGTTTTCTAAAATGGTCGAGTCAACAGTTGCTAACTGAAGCACTAATTCAGAAACCAACTCAGAATCCGTCAGATTGATCGTGATATAGGTTTCAGAAAGACTTTCGCTAGCGGTTGGTGTGTCGGAGATTGCGCCACTTGAAAGAACCGAATAGTACTCTCCGTCTCTCACCACATAAGCGATTTCAACATATTCTTCTACCTGAATCGTAAAGTTATTAGGAAATTGATAAGCAATCGTTGCAGACTTAATCCATTTACTGGAATTTTTGATATTACGGGCATGCCCTTTTCTATTGAGCAAGGTCGTCACAACATAATCATCATCTGTAATAAGACTATATTCCAAAATTTCTTCGGCAGTCACAGCAGTATTTCCGGTGACTACGATGTTTTTATTTTTGCTGAGCGGGCTGATAAAGTAGACAGAAAGCATGATGCCTAAGATAGCAAGTAGAAAGACAGGTGTCGCACGAAAAGCTGCGTCAAATGGAAAAGATTTTTTAGGAGCGGACTCTATCTCTTCCGATGCTTTAGCCTCTTCTACGACCGCAGAATCGATGGGAAGCAGTTTTGATTTCCGCTTCTTTTTCTTCTGTTGCTTTACATTTTCAACTGAAATTTCTTCTTGATTACTTTCTAAGAATTGTTGGTGTTTTTTCCGCCAATCTTTCAGGAAATCACTCGGCTCACTCTCTTCCTCTTCCTCTTCGTCTGCTTCCAGTTCAGATACAGCCTCTAATACGTCTTCAGAGGCTGTATCAGGCTGCTCCTTGATAGCTTCTTCCTCTGACTCAGTCTGGACTTCTGGCTCAGTTTTTTTCAGTTCGTCTAACTCTTCTTCGTGAGACATAGTCATCCTTTCTTAGTCATATCGGTCACAAGGAGTTGGTAAAAGGCATCTTGCGAGGTGATTTCTTGGCTAGCAGCCATGACTGTCTGATAGTTTTCTTTTTGGGACAATAGTTGAGTGACCTCAGCTGTTAAGTTCTCCAATGTCAATTCGGATTCTTGGAGCTGACGGGCGTAACCTTTTTTCACAAAATAAGCGGCATTCTCTAGCTGATCTCCACGGCTAGCGTCTTTACCAAGCGGGACAATGAGATGGAGTTTCTTCATGGCTACCATCTCAAAAATAGTATTGGATCCACCGCGGGTCACCACCACATCCGCCAAATCCATCAAAGGCTGGTAGAGATTGGTCACATAGTCTACACGGTAAAGATTTTTCTCCAAGGTGTTGAGGCTAGTATCTCCTGAAATATTGATGATGTTGTAGTCGTCTAAGAGAGCCTTATTATTCGTGATGAAGGTGTTGAAAACTTTGGCGCCAGCTGAGCCACCGATAAAGAGTAGCGTCTGCTTATCGTGATCAAATTGAGCTTTAACAGCTTCAATCTGTGCGTGATCAAAATCATTTTCCACACCAACCTTGGTAATGGCGCCTACATGTTTGGTTTTGCCAAGTCCTTCTGTCTGCTCAAACGTGGTGTACATGGTGGTCGCAAATTTGTAAGCAATTTTATTGGCCAAGCCCATGGACAAGTCTGATTCATGGACAAAAACAGGGATGCCGAGGACTTTTGAAGCCACGACTGGTGGCACAGATACGAAGCCTCCCTTTGAAAAAAGGGCTTGCGGACGAATTTTAGCTAGGATGAAGAAGGATTGAACCATCCCCCAAGCAACCTTAAAGACATCTACAAAATTTTGCCAAGAGAAATAGCGACGTAATTTCCCAGTTGCAATCGAGTGGAAGGTCACATCTAGACCAGATTTATCGATTTCCTTGTGCTCAATACCATTTTTATCGCCGATATAATGAACTTCCCAGCCGTCCTTGATAAATTTGGGGATGAGGATAAGATTGAGGGTCACATGGCCGACTGTGCCGCCACCTGTAAAGACAATTTTTTTCTGCTGCGCCATGGTCTACCCTCGCAACTCTTCGAAAGTCGAGATAAATTCATCGCCACGAACTTCAAAGTTCTTGTACATGTCCCAGCTAGCATTAGCAGGGCTAAGTAGTACCACTTCTCCAGCGTCAGCATTTTTATAGGCAATCCGAGTGGCATCCGCTACGTCCTTGGCATCCAAGTAAGGCACGCCAGCCTTATCCGCAGCACGTTTGACACGGGGAGCTGATTGCCCTAAGATGACCATGAGTTTAAGCCCCTTGATATCTTCGATTAGCTCATCAAATTCATTACCACGATCCAGGCCGCCAGCTATGAGAATAGTCTTAGAATTGTCAAAACCTGAGAGAGCTTTTTGCGTTGCCAGAATATTTGTAGACTTGGAGTCATTATAGAATTTGACATCACCAATCTCTCCGACATACTGCAGACGGTGTTTGACGCCACCAAAGCTAGACAGGGTTTCTTTGATGACTTGGTTTGAAATACCAGATAATTTAGCAACAGCGATGGTTGCTAGGGCATTTTCTACATTATGGCTGCCAGGGACACCGACTTCAGAAGCTGTCATGATGGCTTCGCCCTTGAAATAGAGGGTGTCATCTTCCAGATAGGCGCCATCCACTTTTTCTTGGGTAGAGAAGGGTATGACGGTCGCTTGCGTTTTAGTCGCAAGGTCTTTAGCCAAGTCTTGGTTGAAATTGAGTACCACAAAATCATCCGCTGTCATACGGTTTTGGATGTTCCACTTGGCAGCGACATAACCCTCAAAATCCCCATGATAATCAATGTGGGTTGGCATAAGGTTGGTGATGACCGCAATATGCGGGTGAAATTGGTCAATACCCATGAGCTGGAAAGAAGACAACTCCATTTCCAGCGTGTCGTCAGCGGTTGCAGACATAGCAACCTCAGAAGCTGGGAAGCCGATATTCCCAGAGAGAAGACCAGATTTGCCTGCATGATTGAAAATGTCTGCAATCATGGTTGTAGTGGTCGTTTTACCGTTCGAACCAGTGATGCCAACGATCGGTGCCTCAGAAATCAAATAAGCTAATTCCACCTCTGTCCAAACAGGAATCCCTTTTTCAAGCGCACGAGTCACCATGGCATTGCTGTAAGGAATCCCTGGATTTTTGACCATAAGCTCAAAATCCTCATCTAGAAGGTCCAACGGGTGACTGCCGCAGACCGCCTTGATACCTTCTTCGAGCAGGGCTTGAGCAGATGGATTTTCATGGAAAGGCTTGCCATCATTTACCGTGACAATCGCGCCTAGTTTTGCCAAGAGACGTGCTGCTGCCTCTCCAGAGCGAGCTAAGCCCAGCACTAAAACTTTTTTATTTTCAAATTGTGTGACGTGTTTCATACCTTATCTCATTTCTATCAGATACTCTATTGTACCTTGATTTAGGCCGATTTTCAAGCAATAAAAGAAGCTTGGATTTGGTCCAAGCTCTCTCATTTAGTATTGTTTGTAACGTCTTTCTGTATTCTGCCTCTTTTTATGGCTGGGGCGTTGCATCATGGCGATATCTCGCATGGCCCACATGCCCAAGAAAGTCATGATAAAGCAAACCCAGATTTCTGCTGGTGCTTGCAAAATTCTCAACAGCCCAAGAATAATCGCTACTATCAGCGCCACCACAAGAAAAACGATAAGGACAAGATTCATAGTTCCACGAATGCTATTTGGCGCTGCAAAGATATAGAAGAGCACCAACATTAAAGCCAGTATCAGATAGAACATGCTTGTTTCCTTTCAGGTTTTATTCCGCTTCAAGCGCCATTTTTTTACGTTTATTGGCCTTGTCACGCTCCGCTTTATTGAGGATTTGCTTGCGCAGACGGATGGACTCAGGTGTGACTTCCATGTACTCGTCATCGTTGAGGAATTCGAGGGATTCTTCGAGTGTCAAGATACGTGGTGTTTTGATAACAGCTGTTTGGTCTTTGGTCGCTGAGCGGACATTGGTCATCTGTTTCGCAGTCGTGATATTGACTCCGAGGTCGTTTTCACGGGCATTTTCCCCAATAATCATGCCTTCGTAAACCTCAGTACCTGGGTTGACAAAGATGGTACCACGTTCTTCAATCCGCATGATGGAGTAAGTCGTTGCCTTCCCTTGGTCAATAGAAACCAAAGCTCCGCGGTGACGGCCGCCGATTTCACCAGGCACGACTGGCAGGTATTGGTCAAAGGTATGATTCATGATACCATAACCACGCGTCATAGAAAGGAACTCAGTTGAGAATCCAATCAAACCACGCGCAGGCACCAAGAAGACCAGACGAGTTTGGCCATTGCCGACCATTTGCATGTCCAGCATGTCACCTTTACGCTCAGAGAGGGCTTGGATGATAGAACCTTGGTACTCTTCAGGCGTGTCAATTTGAACGCGCTCAAATGGTTCACATTTGACGCCGTCAATTTCCTTGATGATAACTTCTGGACGAGATACTTGGAGCTCGTAGCCTTCACGGCGCATGGTCTCAATCAAGATAGACAAGTGGAGTTCTCCACGACCTGATACAGTCCATTTATCAGGAGAATCCGTTGCTTCAACACGCAGAGACACATCGGTTTGCAGCTCGGCAAGGAGACGTTCTTCTACTTTACGTGACGTTACGTGTTTGCCTTCACGGCCTGCAAATGGTGAATTGTTGGCCAAGAAGGTCATCTGGAGAGTCGGCTCGTCGATGCGGAGCACTGGCAATGCTTCAACCGCATCCGTAGGGGACACGGTTTCCCCGACGAAGATGTCTTCCATACCAGAAACGGCGATGAGGTCACCAGCTTTGGCTTCTTGGATTTCACGGCGTTCAAGACCAAAGAAACCAAAGAGTTTGGTCACGCGGAAGTTCTTAGTCGTACCATCTAGTTTAGACAGGGTAACTTGGTCACCGACCTTGACAGTTCCACGGAAGACGCGGCCGATACCGATTCGACCAACGAAATCGTTGTAGTCTAAAAGTGACACTTGGAATTGGAGTGGTTCATCAGAGTTGTCAATCGGTGCTGGAATATGGTCAATAATGGTATCAAAGATTGGCGCCATGGTTTCTTCTTGGTCAGCTGGATTGTCAGACAGAGAAGATGTCCCGTTGATGGCAGATGCATAAACGACTGGGAAGTCCAATTGATCATCGTCGGCACCCAGCTCGATGAAAAGTTCCAAGACTTCATCCACAACTTCTGCTGGACGAGCTGATGGTTTGTCGATTTTGTTAACAACAACGATTGGTACCAAATCTTGTTCCAAGGCTTTTTTCAAAACGAAACGCGTCTGTGGCATGGTTCCTTCGTAAGCATCGACAACAAGGACAACACCGTCAACCATTTTCATAATCCGCTCAACCTCGCCACCGAAGTCCGCGTGTCCTGGCGTATCCATGATATTGATGCGGACATCATTGTAGGCAACGGCCGTATTTTTTGCCAGAATAGTAATCCCGCGCTCTTTTTCAATATCGTTGGAATCCATTGCCCGCTCTGCTAATTCCGTACGAGCGTCAAGGGTATGAGATTGTTTCAGTAATTCATCCACCAAAGTCGTTTTCCCATGGTCAACGTGAGCGATAATGGCGATATTACGGATATCTTCTCTGCGTTTAGTCATCTGATTGAG
>CAUTON010000030.1:0-14859 GCA_963539895.1 uncultured Streptococcus sp.
ATACTCTGTCACTTCCTTGCGGTCGTGGACGTTGGATTGTTTGCCTTGGCGGGCTTCTAGCACTGTGCGGACATCGTCTGTTGAGACGCCTGTTTCCACCAACATGACAGCTAGGTGGTAGAGAACGTCAGCGGTTTCGTTTGCGATTTCAGCCTTGTCGGCATTTTTGGCGCCGATGACCACTTCTGTCGCTTCCTCGCCCACTTTTTTCAAAATCTTGTCCAGCCCCTTGTCAAAGAGGTAGTTGGTGTAGGAGCCTTCCTTGGGATTAGCCTTGCGATCCAAGGCTTCTTGGTATAGAGTGTCTAACATCATTAAGATACCGAGTCCGACTAGAAAGCGACTAGATTTTAGGAGCTTGTCTGAAATCCTGATTTCAGAAACAAGCTATCTAAATCTCAAGCTTTCCGGACGGGTTCAATTCCTTTCTCTTTTGATAAAATAGCAGAGCTGCTTAGTCTTTGGCCTCATAGATGTCGGTGTAGAAACAGCTGTAAGCCCCGGTATGGCAGGCTGCACCGACTTGCTCGACAGCGATGAGAAGCGTGTCGCGGTCACAGTCCACCTTGATGGACTTGACATACTGGTAGTGGCCAGAGGTCGCACCCTTGTGCCAGATTTCATTGCGGCTGCGACTCCAGTAGTGCATCTGCTTGGTCTCAAGCGTCAGCTGATAGGTTTCTTCATTCATATAGGCCAGCATGAGGACTTGCCCGGTCTCATGGTCGGTCACGATGACGGGAACCAGGCCGCCTTGCTTGTCAAAATCGAGTCCGATGTCTGTCATAGGCGCACCTCCTGTCCTGTGGCAGCCATGGCTTTTTTGGTGTCTGCGATAGCCACTTCTCCAAAGTGGAAGATAGAGGCAGCCAAAGCCCCTGTCGCTGGGGTCTTCTCAAAGACCTCCACCATGTGGGCAATATTGCCAGCCCCGCCTGAAGCGATGATGGGCACGTCCACCACGGCTGCCACGGCGTTTAGCATGTCCAGGTCAAAGCCTGACTTGGTGCCGTCCTTGTCCATGCTGGTCAAGAGAATCTCGCCGGCGCCAAGGGAGACGACTTTTTTGGCCCAGTCTATCAGGTCAATGCCTGTATCCTTACGGCCGCCAGCCACATAGACATGCCAGCTACCGTCGTCTTCACGACGGGCATCGATGGCTGCCACCACGCACTGGTTGCCGAATTTCTCCGAGCAGTCCTTGATCAGCTGGGGATTGGCCACGGCTGAGGAGTTGACCGCCACCTTGTCCGCACCAGCCTTGAGCATCTTATTCATATCCTCGACGGAGCGAATGCCGCCGCCGACGGTAAAGGGGATGAAGACCTGGTCTGCTACCCGACGCACCATGTCCACAGTCGTGTCACGCTCCTCATGGGTGGCCGTGATGTCTAGGAAAACCAGCTCATCACAACCCGCCTCGTAGTAAGCACGCGCTGAGTCCACAGGGTCACCGACATCGGTCAGGTTGACGAAGTTGACGCCCTTGACCACACGGCCGTCCTTGACATCCAGGCAGGGAATAATCCGTTTTTTCAGCATGATTTACCCTCCAAAGGTCTTGAGCTCATCCAGGCTGATATTGCCGTTGTAGTAGGCCTTGCCGACGATAGTACCTGCCACTCCGATTGCCTGGAGCTTGGTCAAATCGCTCAGCTCTGCAATGCCGCCAGAGGCGATGACTTTAGCCGTTGTAAGTTCAGCCACCAGCTTTTCATAGTGCTCAAAGTTTGGGCCAGTCAGGGTGCCGTCGCGGTCCACATCGGTGTAGACAAAGAGCTCCACACCCATCTTTTCCATTTCCTTGGCCAGGCTAATGTAGTCCACCGTGCTGGTCTCCAGCCAGCCTTCGGTCGCCACGTAGCCATCCTTGGCGTCGATGCCAACCACGATCTTGTCCGCACCAAAGGTGTCGATGGCCGCCTTGACAAAGGCTGGGTCCTTGACAGCCATAGAGCCAATGATGACGCGGTCGATGCCGACGTTGAGGTAGTCACGGATTTGATCAAGGGTACGGATGCCACCGCCGACCTCGACGCCCAAACCTGTCGCCACCTTGAGCGCCGCAATCAGGTCACGGTTGGTCGCCTTGCCATCCAGGGCACCGTCCAAATCCACCACGTGGATGAACTGGATGCCAGCGTCCGCAAAGATGCGGGCCTGCCCCAGGACGTCAGGATTAACCACGGTTTTCTGGGCAAAGTCACCCTTGAAGAGACGGACCGCTTGGCCGTCTTTGATGTCGATTGCAGGAAGAATATGCATAATTAAGATACTTAGAGCGTTAAGAAAGCGAGAGGAAAATAGGAAACTGCAGCCGTGACTTCAAAGTCACATTTTTTCTTTTCCAGCATTCTGCTGGCTAAAATAGTCCACTGGACTATTTTTGTTTTCCCGACGCTTTTAGCTCGAGTTCAGTTTAAAAACTAAACTTCCTTTCCATTTTATTTCCTAAATTTTCCGTTGCATGCAGAAAAATTTCTTTGAAGTGCCCTTATGTGGTGGGGTCGTCAGCAGCCGCTTTCAGTATCTCATGACTAAGTTCAAAACCAAATCTAGAAAACGGCTGGACAGTCTTTATGAGCGAACTTGCGGTCGCTATTTTGCTGGCGCTAACAACCTCACCCGCACAAGTCCACAAATTTCTGCAAAATCCCTAGTCCCACGTCGCCTGATTTTTCAGGGTGGAATTGGGCACCGTAGACATTGTCCTTGTGAATCATGGCTGGGATTTCCTGGCTGTAAGCAGCGGTCACATCGATGTATTGGCTTGGCACATCGGTGAAATAGCTGTGCACAAAGTAGACAGATTGGTCCTCGAGACCTGCTGTCAAGGGACTAGCCTGTTTGACCTGGAGGTCGTTCCAACCCATGTGGGGCACTGGATAGCCTTTCTGGGCAGGGATTTCTCGACAGACGCCTGGGATAAAGCCCAACCCCTTGGTTTCTTGGTGCTCAAGGCCCGTCTCGGTCAGGATTTGCATGCCCAGACAGATCCCCAGTAACGGTGTCCCCTTAGCGACTGCTTGCTTGATGGCGGTGACTAGACCTCGCTTTTCCAGCTCTGCCATTGCCGTCGGATAGGCCCCGACACCTGGCAGGATGAGGCCAGTAGCGGCAGAAATCTTGTCCACATCCGCCGACAGCTCAGCAGCGACGCCGATTTTGCCCAGCGCGCGCAGGACGTTTGCGGTATTGCCCGCATCATAGTCGATGACGATTATCATATCAGAGCATCCCCTTGGTTGAGTTGACGCCCTTGATGTCAGGGTTGTGGGTAATGGCTTCGCGCAGAGCCCGGCCGGTGGCCTTAAAGAGGCTCTCAGACTTGTGGTGGTTGTTCTTGCCATGCAGGATTTTCAGGTGCAGGTTCATCTGCACGTTGAAGGCCAGGGCTTGGAAAAATTCCTCCACCAATTCGGTGTCGAAGTTGCCAAGCTTTGGATTGTCAAAGTCACAATCGAAAACCAAATAGCTGCGCCCAGACAAATCAAGACTGGCCATGCCCAGGGTCTCGTCCATAGGAACAAAGGCCGTCCCGTAGCGGTTAATGCCAGCCTTGTCGCTCAGAGCTTCCTTGATGGCTTGACCCAGGACGATACCCACATCCTCGACCGTGTGGTGGCTGTCCACATGGAGGTCCCCGTCAGCCTTGACCACCAGGGAAATCCGGCTGTGGCGGGCAAAGAGGGTCAGCATGTGGTCGAAAAAGCCCACGCCTGTGTCGATATCGACAGGATCCTGAGCGTCCAGGTTGAGGCTGAGTTTGATTTTGGTTTCGAAGGTGTTGCGTTCGATGCTTGCTTGTCTCATATAAATTTCCTTTTTTCTTTTGATATTTTGCTTAAGTGGCGGGGTCGTCAGCAGCCGCTTTCCGCGTCTCATGACTAAGAGGCTGGGATAAAACTCCCTGACCGCTGTTTTTTTTTGCTCAAGTTGGCAAGTAAGACGCCCCCCGAGTGTCTTCGACACTCTTTTCACCACGGCGCAAAATATCAATAACGGGCTGCGCTGCTATGGTTGTGAGGAAAGTCAGTCAGCTCCTTACCTGAGTGTCTTTGTCACTGGAGTCACCACAGTTGTGCCCTACTGCTGTCCATCCAATATGGCAATGACCTTGTACAAATCGGGTTCTGTGATTTGATAGGGTGCTTGTTCTCTGACGATGGGTTTGGCGCAGAAGGCGATGCCGATGCCTGCGGTTTGGATCATGGGCAGGTCGTTGGCGCCGTCTCCCATGGCCATGGTTTGGCTCAGCTCAAGGCCGTTTTCAGCAGCCCATTCTTTGAGCTTTTGGACCTTGACGTCCTTGGTGACGATGTCACCGTAGGTCTTGCCGGTCAGCTTGCCGTCCTTGATTTCCAAATGGTTGGCCTTGACATAGTCGATGCCGATTTCCGCAGCCAAGCGGTCCACCGTCTCGTGAAAGCCACCTGAGACCAGGCCAACCTTGTAGCCACGCGCATGGAGCTCATCCACCAGCTCTTTGGCACCCTTGTTAAAATGAATACGGGCATAGACCTTGTCAAAGATGTCCTCTGACAGGCCAGCAAGCGTTGCCACGCGCTCCTCTAAAGCTTGAGCAAAGTCCAATTCGCCTCGCATGGCGCGCTCCGTGATGTCTGCGACTTGTGCGCCGACACCAGCTTCCTCACCCAGTAAGTCGATAACCTCTTCTTGGACCAGGGTGGAGTCCACGTCCATGACCAAAAGTCCTTTAGTTTGCGTCATGTCTCACCTCGATCGCTTTGGCGTGAGCCTGCAGACCTTCTGCATAGGCTAGGGTTGTGATATCGTGTTCAGCGCTATTGACCGCGGTCTTGCTGTACTGGGTGTACTGGATGCGCTTGACAAAGTCGTGCACCCCCAGAGCAGATGAAAAGCGGCTGGTCGCTGTAGTTGGCAGGACATGATTGGCACCAGCGTAGTAGTCTCCGATAGGCTCAGAGGTGTAGTGCCCCAGGAAAATAGAGCCAGCATTGTCCACCTTGTCCAGATAGTCATAGGCGTCATCCATGGCGATTTCCAGATGCTCTGGCGCCACCAGATTCATGAGGGCAAACATGCTGTCACGGTCCTTAGCGATGATGGTGCGACCATTGTTTTCCATAGATGGTCGGGCAACGGCTTCGCGGGGCAAGGCTTTGAGCTGCTCTTCGATTTCAGCGTCTACTGCGTCAGCCAATGCTTCCGAATCCGTGACCAAAATGGCACGGGCACGCACATCGTGCTCAGCCTGGGAGAGCAAATCTGCAGCCACATAGCGGGGGTTGGCAGAGCTGTCCGCAATGACACCGATTTCTGACGGCCCAGCAATCATGTCGATGCCGACCACGCCGTAGACCTGCTTTTTGGCCGTCGCCACAAAAATATTACCAGGACCTGTGATTTTATCCACCTGTGGAATGGTCTCAGTTCCATAGGCCAATGCCGCAATGCCTTGGGCACCACCCACCTGGTAAATCTTGTCCACACCAGCCAGCTGTGCTGCCACCAGAATGGCTGGCACGTAGTGCTCCTGGGGCGGTGTGATCATGATGATTTCCTTGACACCCGCGATTTTAGCTGGGATGACATTCATGAGGACAGAGGATGGATAGGCTGCTGTGCCACCTGGCACATAGACACCGACCCGCTCAATGGGACGAATGAGCTGGCCACGGATGACCCCGTCCGTCGGCTGGTCTTCAAAACCAGTCTCCAGCTGTTGCTTGTGGTAGGATTCGATGTTGGCTTTAGCGTTTTCGAGCGCCGTCAGGACATCCTTGTCCACCTCCTCAAAAGCTTGGTCAATCAAGTCCTGGCCGACCAAAAGCTCATCGACTGCTACCTTGTCAAACTGAGCAGAATAGTCACGCAGAGCCTCATCCCCACGGGCTTTGACGTCTTCAATAATGGCACGGACCGTCTCTTCCACATCCAAGTTTTCCTTGGACATCTCCAGCTGCTCTGCGTACAAAAGCGCAGCGATTTCTTCATTAGTTCCAGTCAAACGTTTCATGTAAAAGGTACCTCCTCGTTTCCGACGATAGCTTCAATCTTGCGGATAAAGGGCAGGATGTCAGGATTATTTTTCAGCGCCGCCTTATTAACAATCATCCGCGCCGAGATGCGGCAGATGTCCTCGTAGACCTTAAGGCCGTTGGCGACCAGGGTATTGCCGGTCTCTACGATGTCGACGATGGCGTCCGCTAGCTTGATGACGGGAGCGATTTCCACAGAGCCCTGGATGGAGATGATTTCCACATCTTCGCCTTTTTGGTTAAAATGGGCTGTCGCGACCGTTGGGTATTTGGTGGCAATGCGCTTGCGCTTGTGGTCGTTAGGGTCATAGTCCTCTGTTGAAGCCACGGAGAATTTGCAGAGCCCGAAATTGAGATCCAGCATCTCCAGATAGCCCGTCGGATGCTCCATGAGCACGTCCTTACCAACGACACCAATATCGGCCACGCCGTGGCGAACATAGGTGGTCACATCAGGCGCCTTGACCAAAAGAAAACGGAACTTTTTATCAGGACTTTCAAAGATGAGATTGCGGCCCTTGTCAGCCATGAAAGACAGGTCAAAACCAGCCTTTTCAAGGAGCTTGATGGTGTCTTTTTCAATCCGCCCCTTGGTCAGAGCGATGGTGATTTGATTAGTCGTCATCTGTCACACCTCCAAAATCCAAATCATCGTGAACTGCCTGATAGACCGAGTCCATGTCAATAGCCCAGCCAACCGCCGTCAGCTCCGTCGCACCAAAACGCTCAAAGAGCTTGTCATAGCGGCCGCCAGATACAAAGGCATCCGGCACCTTGTCGCCAAAGACCTTGAACATCATGCCCGTGTAGTAAGGCATGCTTGGCAGCTGCGCCAAGTCCAGCGTGGTGCCCTCAAGGACATCAGCCAGGTTGGTCGTCAAGACTTCTAAGCTATCCAGTGCTGTCAGAAGGGCTTCATTGGTCACAAGGCTCCGCGCCTCAGCCAGCACGGCCTTACTCTCTCCAAAAAGGAAGGGTAGGGCCTGCAAAAAGCGGTCAAATTCACTTGGGTGCGCCTTGGTAAATTCCTTGAGACCCGTGATAGACTTGTCTCGGATGGCTTGCGCCAAGTTGTCAGCGTCAGCTTGTTCCAAGGCCAAATCCTCAAAAATCAGCTGCAAAATCCGTGCGTGCGAAAATTCAAACTGGTAATTTTTGACGCCAGAGACTTCCAAGGCCTTCTTGGCTGACACCACAGCTTCCTGCAGGGCTTCTTGGACAGGAAAGCCTACGATTTCAATCCCAGCCTGGCTATGCTCGTTAGACAGACCACGATTTTCTTCATTGTAGTTAAACACTTTGCCAGAGTAGGAAAATTTGATGGGGGTCTGGACCCGGGTCGATGCGATGACCCGCCCAATCTGGCTGGTAATATCAGGTCGCAGGCTCAGCAATTCGCCCTTTTTATCAAAGAGATTGTAGTGATTGGGGTTGACCTCATCGCTAAAGACCTGGAAATGCTCCAGGGTCGGCGTCTCGATGCGGTTAAAACCATCCGCAATCAGCAAATCGCTGATCTTGCGCTCAATGTCGTACATGGCACGGGCCCGCTTAAAGAGCTTGTCGTGCATGCCGACAGGAAGGGTTGTTTTCTTCATGCGTCACACTCCTGTATAGCCATCAGCACCTGCTCCATTTGAGCTTGCGTGCCGATAGAGATGCGTAGTTTGTTCTTGATGCGGTCCACTTTTGGAAAATAGCGGACATAGATTTTTTTGCTTTCTAGGTGGGAAAAAAGCTGCGCTGCCGTCACTGTCTTAGGCTCCGCCAGGACAAAATTAGTCAGAGAGGGCAAGACTTCAAAACCGATAGCCTCAAGCTCCGCTGCAAACCAATCCCTGGTCTCAGCAATCTTGGCGCAGGTCTCCTCATAATAACCCCAAGACTGAACCGCAGCCAGAGCGACAGACTCTGCTACACTATCGACATTGTAGGGATTGATAGCGTTCTTGACCGCATTGATGACAGCCATGAGCTTGGGACTGCCCATGCCGTAGCCCACCCGCAGACCTGCTAGCGCAGCGTCTTTTGAGAAGGTCCTGGTGATAAAGACATTGTCGTATTTGGCTAGCAAAGGCAGGGCAGTCTCCCCACCAAAGTTGATATAGGCCTCATCGATGATGACCACCACATCCTGATTGGCCGCAACGATTTCCTCAATCTCAGCCAGCGGCTTATAGATGCCCGTTGGCGCATTGGGATTGGTGATGACCATGCCACCGTTTGTGGTCAGGTAGTCTGCCGTCTCAATCTCAAAATACTCATTTAGCGGGACTTCCTGGTAGTTGATATGATAGAGGTTGGCCCATACCTTATAAAAACCGTAGGTCAAGTCTGGAAAGAGGACAGGCTCCTCATTGTTGAAAAAGGCCAGAAAAGCCATGGATAGGATGTCGTCTGAGCCATTGCCAATGATGAATTGGTCCGCTGGCAGACCGAGCTTATCAGACAGCTCCTGACGCAATCTAGCCTGGTCCAGAGTCGAATACTTACGCAAGCTGTCCGCATCAAAACCAGCCAGAGCCTTGGCTACAGCTGGGCTCGGTCCATAGGCATTCTCATTGGTATTGAGTTTGATGATGTTTTTCTCAGCAGGCTGGCTGCCCGCCACATAGGGCTCAATGTCCCGCAGTCCTCGAATCATAGCTACTCCTTTGCTCTCTTCAATCGTTGAAAAAACGCCCTCGCAAAAAATCATTTGCAAGGACGTTCTCACGTGGTTCCACCTTTTCGTCAAGCAGCAGTCACCTGCCACTCCTCAGGGAGTTGACACCAACTCCAAGTCGCTAACGGAACCACCCGTCAGGCACTACTGTCAAACTGAGTTCGCACCTGCACTCAAGAATGTGTCGTTTAAGGATTGCACGCTTTCTCACCACGCAGCGCTCTCTGTCTCTTGTCTTAAACTTTTTCTCTCAACGTTTTTTTATTGATACTATTGTATCAAAATTCAGAAAACTTGCAAGTAAAAATTGAATAAGAAAACAGGAAACTATCGTAGCTTCCTGCATCATTATCAATAACGAATGGTTTCACGTGTTTTTTCATATGAGCGAACAAAACGTTCCGTCACACCTGGCTCAACCGTTTCAAGAGCAAATGAAATTTCTTCAAATGAATCTTCGTATTTAAATTCTTTCTCAAAGATCTCCAAAGCACGATTAAAGGCTTTTTGTACACTAGGGTCAAATGAACGGTAACGATTTGAGTATTGGAGAAGCTGCTCTGTCAGGGTTGCATTTTGCACGATGAGGTAGGCTAATTCTTCCAGTTGATTCATATCGTAGGTCGCATTTTCCAATAAACGGTTTGTGATCTCAATGTTGATACGTCTGTAATCAAGCTCAGCTGTCAAAGCTTCAACATGATCACTGGTCTTGAAAAAGAGATCCAAAAATTCTTGTGGAATACCAGGTAAATTGCGTTTTTCCATAAAGCGCTTCAAGGTATGCAACTTATTGATATATTCATTTGCTTTTTGGCGCGCTCTCCGCTCTGATGACTCTTGAGATTTCAGATAGTCAGCAAGTACCAGCTGTTCTTCTTCCATCTCTGTCAATGTCGCACGAGCATATTGCAACCGTTCATCTAGGATAGAATAAGCCACCTGTGGATTTTCCAATTCCTCGACACTCGCTTCGACAGTTGATTCCAGAGTTTGCAACCGACTAGCCAGTTGTGAAATGCGTGATAACTTGCTTTCAGCAAGCATGTAGCGCTCATTGAGGGCCGCAGCTTCTGCTACCAAATTATTGGTGTTGGTGGACACATGTTCTAAGTATTTAGGCAAGGTTTTCCCAACGCGAACAGCTGATTGGTGTGCGTCAATCTCACTTGTGAACAGTTGGTACAAACCATCAATTTCTGATTGAATTTCTGCATTTTCAGCTTCTGCCGCATCGAGATCAAATGACACAATCAAGGCTGTGTTTTCACGGATGGCAACACGAATATCTTGGAAACGAGACTCGATATTATTCTCAGTGAAGAGATAATTCTCTTCGACCAATTTGCGGTAGCCTGACTCCAAATCTTCTAATTGATCAGGGAAATCTTTATCCACTTTTTCAATCAAGCCAGGAATCCGATCCATAATTTGGTTGAGGGCAATCATATGCTCCTCAGTCCGATCTAGAATTTCTGCAGCTTCGATTGGGTCTCCAGAAGAATTGAGCATGACAAACTCTGAAAATTCAACTTCAATATTTTTAAGTTGTTTTTCCAATTCTGGCAATGTCTCACCAAATTTTTCAGAATTTTGACGAACCGTTTCTTGCAAGTTATCAAAGAGGTCCAAGGCATGTTTGACACGTCCTGAATTGATCGCTTCTTTCTCGTTCAACTCTTTCAAACCAAGACGAATGGCCTGAATATCCTCTTCAATCAAATTGATTTGGCTTTCAATGCTGTCAATAGCATTGCGGGCGCTCATGAAACGGAAGGAATTATTAAAACTTTCTGCTTCAAAAATATGATTTTCGACATCGGCAAACGAATTGAGGGATAAGTCAACCCATTTTTGATTCCATTCACGGAAAGATACCTGACTTTGACCAATCAAGTGCAGATTTTTCACTGCATCTACTTCCTGATTGACTGGAAGATTGAAAAGCTCTTCTTTACGCTCTTCAAGGGCCACCAAAGCACTTTCATTGCGGCGACGGATAATCAAGGCCACTCCATAGGCGAGGATTAGCACCACAACGATTGCGATGATGATAATAATGGCTACACTAGGCATGTAAATCTCCTTAAAAATAGTAGTTTCTAGAAAATATCGCTTTATTATACCATATTTTACTAGACTGTACACTTGTTTTTTGAATTCTTAGACATCAAGTGTAGAATAGACGGCATTTTCTTCAATGAACTCACGGCGCGGCTCGACCTTGTCTCCCATCAGCATATCAAAAATCTTGTCTGCTTCTGCCGCGTCATCAACTGAGACACGCGCCATGAGACGATTGTCTGGATTCATGGTCGTTTCCCAAAGTTGGTGGTCATCCATTTCCCCAAGACCTTTGTAGCGCTGAATGGTAGGTTTTGAACGGCCTTCACTGTAGCGTTCCAAGGCTGCCCGCAATTCTTCTTCCTGGTTTTCTCCCGGTTGGATGTACTCTTTAATCTCAGATCCGACTTTAACACCGTAGATTGGTGGTTGGGCAATATAGACATAGCCTGCCTCTACGACTGGGCGCATATAGCGGTAGAAAAGGGTCAAGAGCAGGGTACGGATGTGGGCCCCGTCAACATCGGCATCGGTCATAATGACCAATTTTTGATAGCGAGCTTTTGAGACATCAAAGTCAGCACCAAAGCCAGTTCCCATAGCTGTAAAGAGACTGCGGATTTCCTCGTTGGCCAGAATTTTGTCCATACTAGCTTTTTCCACATTGAGGATTTTACCGCGGATTGGCAGGATAGCTTGAAATTCACGGTTCCGACCGGACTTAGCTGAACCACCCGCTGAATCTCCTTCGACGACAAATAGTTCTGTCTGACTAGGATCATTGGATGAGCAGTCTGCCAGTTTACCCGGTAAGTTAGAAATTTCAAGACCTGATTTTTTTCGGGTCACTTCACGGGCACGCTTGGCCGCAATCCGAGCTTTCGATGCCAAAATCCCTTTTTCGACGATGCGACGGGCAATCTGTGGATTTTCCATCAAAAAGTCTGAAAATGCATCTGAAAAGAGCCGATTGGTAATCTTGACTACTTCGGAGTTTCCCAACTTGGTCTTGGTTTGCCCTTCAAACTGTGGATTTGGGTGCTTAACTGAGATGACAGCTGTCAAGCCTTCACGGACATCCTCACCCGTCAGGTTGTCTTCATTTTCTTTGAGGAGTTTATTTTTCTTAGCGTAGTCATTGATAACACGGGTCAATGCGGTACGGAATCCCTGCTCATGCGTGCCCCCCTCATGGGTATGGATATTGTTGGCAAAGGAGACAACATTTTCATGATAAGAGGTTGTGTACTGCATAGCCACTTCGACTGTGATATCCTCCATTTCACCATCTGTATAAATCGGTGTTTCAAAGATGACATCCTTGTTTTCGTTGAGATATTCGACATAGGAAGCAATCCCGCCATCGTAGTGGTACTCTTTTGTCTGCTCCTTGTCTGCACGCTTATCGGTAATAGAGATTCTCAATCCACGGTTGAGGAAGGCAAGTTCCTGTACCCGCTTATTCAGCTTTGAAAAATCAAACTCGGTTGTCTCAGTAAAAATCTCTGGATCGGGTGTAAAATGAACAGTCGTACCATGGCGATCTGATTCGCCAATCACTTTCAAATCGGCCACAACTGCTCCACGACGATATTCTTGGAAGTAAATCGAACCATTTTTATGAATCTGGACATCCAATTGAGTCGACAAGGCATTGACGACGGAAGAACCAACCCCGTGAAGACCACCAGATACCTTATATCCGCCGCCGCCAAATTTACCTCCAGCATGAAGGACGGTGAAAACAGTCTCTACAGCAGGGCGGCCCGTTTTTTCTTGGATGTCAACTGGAATCCCACGACCATCATCGACAACTGTGATCGAATTATCCTCTTCGATAAAGAGCTCAATATGCGTTGCAAACCCAGCCAAGGCCTCATCAATCGAATTGTCTACAATTTCCCAAACCAAGTGATGCAAGCCTTCACTAGAGGTTGAACCAATATACATTCCCGGCCGCATACGTACGGCTTCGAGACCTTCTAAGACTTGGATTTGACTGGCGTCGTATTCCTGGGCCAGTTCTTTTAATTCTTTATTTTCTTCCGTCATTTCTCTTCCTTTTACAGCCAAATTCGGCCAAAATTATTACCCTTTATTATAACATATTTTTCAGAATTTTAACAGAAAAAGAAAGCCCCACAAGAGGCCTTCTTCCATCACTTTTTTATCCGCTAAATCTTGATTTCTACTCAAATAATTGATCATAAACCATCGCTTTGCTCAAGGCCGTAGCGTCACCACCCAGCACATCCACCAAATAATAAGCAAAAGCAAGGCTCGTCCCAGCACCACGGCTAGTGACAATTTTGTCATCTTCTACGACTAAATCCGACAGGTGATTGCCAACAGTAATCTGTGACTCAATGCCTGGGAAACAGGTGAAATTCCTATTTTCGAGTAGACCAGCTCTGAAGAGAACCGTTGGTGCTGCACAAATTGCGGCCACCCATTTTCCCGCTTTGTGGACTTGACGTAGTGCCTCCAGCAGCCCCTCATGTTCACGAAGATGCTGGCTACCAGGCATTCCACCAGGCAAGACTACCAGGTCGTAGGCCGATAAATCTCCTGAAAAAATGAGGTCTGCTCGCACCGGAATAGCATGCGAACCCGTCACCTGCACATCGGTTAAACCAATCATATCGCAGTCAAAACCAGCTCGACGGAATACATCAACTGGTGTTAGAGCTTCGATTTCTTCAAAGCCATTAGCCAAAATAACAGCTACTTTTGTCATAACAATCCTCCTTATTGAACACGTTTAATGGTTACTGTTTTATAAGCCCGTGATTTATTGCGGCGGCGCTCCTCAGATAGGATATGCTGGTAACTCATAGACAATACCAATCCAATCCCAATCAGATTAGCTACCATGGCCGATCCTCCTTGTGAGATAAATGGCAAAGGAATCCCCGTCAGCGGTAAAATCCCTGTTGCCGCACCAATATTTTCAAAGACATGGAAAAGCAGAAGCATGATATAGCCTGTCGAAATGTAGGTATAAAAACGATTATTGGACTGCAGGGTAATACGCAGCATGCGGTAAATCAAGAGCATGTACAAGCCAATCACAACAATCCCACCGACAAAACCAAAGTTTTCACCGATGACCGTGAAAATCATATCGCTTTCCCGGACTGGCACCAGAAGGTTGGTCGTATTGAAGCCGATCCCATAAAGGCCCCCGCTACCGATAGCAATCAAACTTTGGGCCTGTTGATAAGTGGTGGTCTGCGCATTAGCAAATGGGTCTAGCCAGCCAGAAATACGGTTGATTTGGTAGGTTGGCATACCTAAATTGTATAAAAAGGTAGTCCCCCCATCTGAAGTAAAAATGAGGAAAAATCCCGCGACTAGCGCTACTGCTACGAGGACAATCGGCAAAATAATTTTCCAAGAAATCCCTGAAAGGAGAATAAGCCCCGCAAAGATAGCCAAGAAAACCAAGGCGGTCCCCAAGTCACTCTGCAAGCCTAGTAAAACCATGACTGGCAGGGTACAGAGAGATAAGAGGCCAATGAGGAGAAAGTCTTCTTTGATGCCGCGAGTCGGATATTTTTTTTGAAATTGAACAATGATGCGCGCCATCATGACGATATAGGAAATCTTCATAAATTCTGATGGCTGAAAGAGGGTGACACCATTTATCGTGACCCAGTTCTGAGCTCCAGTCGACGCGACCAAACTCTCACTATAAAAGAAGAGGGGCAGCACCATAAGACCCAGACCAAATATATAAAGAAAGGGGGTAATAGACCAAAGGAATCTCGTATTGAACAGCATCACCAAAAAGGCAATCAAGCACCCCAGTAAAATCCAAGCAACTTGCTGACCGACTATGGTAAATACTTGATTAGCATAATCTTGACTAACGGCGATATATACTGCTACCACGCCAATTATTAGCAGAAAAAAGACTGGTAAAATCAGGGCATAGTCAATCCGACTCTCGATTGACCCCTTGTTTTGAACACTTGCCATCAGGACTCCTACTTTCTAAACTCTTACAGGAAATTTATAAAGAACATTATAGCAAAAATCAGATGCTTTTTGTAGTGAAAATCATGTTCTAATCGTTTCAAATAAAACAGCGTACCCATTCGGGGC
>CAUTON010000031.1:0-14611 GCA_963539895.1 uncultured Streptococcus sp.
TTCCATCCTCGGGTGGCTAGCGTGTTGTACTCGTTGACGTTCTTGGTGTAGAGATGGACTTTGAGCCCTCTGTGATAGAGACGATAGAGTGCCGTTGTCTCCACACCTGAAGCGGCTTCTTCAACAACTTCCGTCTCATCAGCTGCCACAGGCACTTGATGAATAGTCAGAGCGGGAAATGCCAGTATGGACAAGAGTAAAATAAATGGAATAAGTGTCTTTTTCATAAACGATTCTCCTTTTCTTAAATAGACAATTCTATTATATTTGTCTATTTAGTCTTTGCCAAGGATTTTCGGGAGGTGGTGGTTCGGATAAGAAATTGAACATTTAGTCATAAAAATAACTTCGCTCATGATGATTGAGCGAAGTTGTTTTTTGTCTGGCCTCTGACTTGTCGCCGCGAGCGCGTCTCTGGGCTAGCTGTCTCTAGGGGCTGATTTTTTGTAAAAAAGAGGGAGAGGAGAGCCAGGATCAAGAAGGCTGCGCCAACATACCAGTAAGGGGTGTCAAGCGTAGTGGAGCGGCCTGAGAGATTGACAATGCCTCGGAAGAGAAAGCCTGCTGTGATGACAGCAACGCCCGTGTTCCAGAGGTTGAAGCTAATGCGGGAGAGGTTGCGCTTGAGGATAAGAAGGGCAAGGAGCAGAACGCCTCCAATGGCTGTCACGCAGAACATATAGTGCATGTAGAAGGAGACTTCGCCGTAGCTGAGGCTTTCATAGACCCGTGAGAAGATAAAGAGGAAGGCTGTCAAGACTAAATAGGTTAGGAAGGTTTTTCCTGTACGGGAGAGTTTGTTTTTCTTAGTAACCGATGTAGACAATGTCGCTCACCGCCCTTTCTGAGATGGTTTTTCCGTTAGTAGTTGGGTTGTTGACGACGGTGCCGTTAAAGACCATAGTTGATGATCCGCCACCGTCTAAGTTATAGGCTGTGGTCACGCCGTAGGATTGCATGACTTCAGCCAATTGGTAGAGGGTGAGTCCAGCTGACTCATCTGTCCGGCCGTCAGAGACTACGATGATGTAGTGGAGCGAGCCGTCTTCTTCCTCGATGATACCGATGGCGGTCCGTGGGTTAGAGGACATGGCTTGTCCCACTTCGTCGCTCTCTGAGACTGTGATTTCCCCATTTTCAACCAGGGATGGGCCAAAGGCTAGGAGATTGACTACGCCAGCATCCAGGAGTTCTTGGGCAGTTTGTTCGTTTTCATAGATGATGCCAAAGGAGCCGTCAGAGTAGATAGCCAAGTCGCCATTTTCTGCGTCATCACGGACTGTATCTCGGTAGATGACCCCGTTTTTGATGACGTAACCTGTAGAGTTGGCACCGTAGTAGTCCCCGTTGATGGCGAGAATGGCATTGACCGAGGAAGCTGTCTCAGAGGTGGTGGCCGTCACATTGTTTCCGTAGGTGTTTTGGGCTAGGGCTGTCTGCAGGTACTCTGCTGAGGAGACTTGGACATCCGCCACGTAGACAGTCGTGTCGTTGGTCGTGATGGTCTCGATGGAGATTTGGATGTTTTCGTCGCTATAGCTGGTGTCTGTCACGGTGGCACTAGCTGCAGCTTCTTCTTCTTCGGCGGTCGTGGTGCTTTCAGTCGTCGTGCTTGTTTCTACGGTAGCAATGGCTTCTGCCAGAACAAAGGTTTTGAGCATGCTATAGCTAAAGCCAGCTGTCAGCAGGAGCCCGCAAGTTGCGGCGTAGACGTATTTTTTCTTAAAAAAGTTCATGGGGTGCTAATTTCCTTTCGCGAAAAATCAATTTGTTTTGGACCAGCCAGGAGACAAAGAAGAGCAGGATGCCCACTACGATTTTTACCAGGTAGAGGTTGATGCCCAGGGTCTGGTGGAAGAGGTAGAGGAGGGCTGTGTCACAGAGGAAGAGAAAGACTGCCAGGCTGAAGTAACCAGCCCCAGTCTTGGCCAGGCTGTCCGTGTTATTGAAGACCAATTTTTTATTGATCGAAAAGTTGCAAACCGAGCTGGTCACGCGGGCAATGGTATTGGCAATGAGGAGGCGAAGTCCAGTCGGTACAAAGGTCAGGATGAAGAGAGCCAGGGCGTAGATAGCATAGTCGATGACAAAGCCGCTCAGAGACGCCAAGGCAAACTTGAAGAGATTTTTATAAATCATGAGCCCATCTCGGATGGGACGAAAGTGAGAGCTGGCATTGTCATCGATGTAGATGGTCTCAATAGGGACCTCGGTGATAGCATAGCGCTTGCTGGCAAGTGTCAGCATGTTCATCTCGTACTCATAGCGGTCGCCTTCGATTTCCATCATAAAGGGAATCATGTTGGTCGAGAAGGCCCGAAGTCCTGTCTGGGTATCGGTCACCTTGACGCCAGTCTGCAGTTGGAAAAGGACACGGGTCAGCTTGTTACCAAAGCGGCTACGCAGTGGGATATCCTTTGAAAACTCACGGACACCCAGGACCAGCCGATTAGGCAGGTGGATAGCAGCGTGGGCCACGCGGTCGATGTCGGTCACCGCGTGCTGACCGTCGGCGTCAGCTGTGACGACCACACTTTGCCCACCTTGCTCTTGGATGTAGGCAAAAGCGGTGCGAAGAGCTTGCCCCTTCCCTTTATTTGTCTCATGATGAAGGACAGTGGCGTAGAGCGCTGCCTGGTCAAAGATTGCTTGGTGGGCTGGAGAGCTTCCGTCGTTGACCACGATGGTCTTGCAAGTCAGACGGACACGGATTTCATCCAGCAGGTGGAGTAATTTTTCATCGGGCTCATAGGCCGGAATGACAACATAATACATAAAAATACCTCTTTCGCTTTGTTCTAAACTCACTATACGGGACTTTTCTAAAAGGAAGCTAAAAATAAGACGTAGTTGCTTTTTCCTTAAGATTTGCTTAAGGAAAACGGGCACAATAAAGGAGAAAAATTATAAAATAGTCATCCTTTGGCTTGTTTTCCTGCTATAATAGAAGAAAGCATCTGGAAAAATCCACAGATTTCATTAAAGAAGCTTGCAATATATTCTAAAAATGGTAAGATAGTAACAAGCTATTTGAATTTTTAGAAAATTTGAACAATATCAGAAAAGGAGGCGCTTGTGAAACAAATCCAATTAGAACATCCTAAAACAGGGGCAGAGCTCGTTTTGGATACCCTGCAGGAATTAGGAATTTCAACGATTTTTGGTTATCCAGGTGGAGCTGTTCTACCGCTCTATGATGCAATTTACAATCATACTGGGGTTCGCCATATTTTGGCTCGTCATGAGCAAGGTGCCGTTCACGAGGCGGAAGGATACGCCAAATCTACTGGTAAAATTGGCGTCACACTGGTAACAAGTGGACCTGGTGCGACCAATGCCATTACAGGTATTGCAGATGGGATGGGTGATAGTGTCCCAATGCTGGTCTTCACGGGGCAAGTAGCCACGCCTGGCATCGGAAAAGATGCCTTCCAGGAGGCGGACATGATTGGCATTACCATGCCAATCACCAAGTACAATTATCAGGTACGGGACGCTGCAGCTATTCCGCGGATTATTACGGAAGCAGTTCATATCGCAACGACAGGCCGCCCTGGTCCAGTCGTCATTGACTTGCCGAAGGATATTCAAGAAGCTGTTGTAACAGCTTATAATGACCCAACTCTGAATCTTCCGGGCTATCAACCTACTTTTGAGCCCAATGGACTGCAAATCAAAAAAATCCTAGCCCAACTCACTAAATCAAAAAAACCAGTCATTATCGCTGGAGGCGGGGTTAATTACGCTGGAGGCGCCAAAGAGTTGATTGCCTTTGCAGAGCGCTACAATATTCCTGTCGTATCGACCCTGCTTAGTCTTGGGGTTATGCCAATTGAGCATCCGCTATCTCTTGGCATGGGCGGAATGCACGGCTCTTACGCTTCTAATATGGCGCTGGCTAAGAGTGATTTTATCATCAACTTTGGCTCCCGCTTTGCAGACCGTCTGACTGGAAATCCGAAGACTTTTGCCAAAAATGCTGCGGTGGCCCATGTAGACATCGACCCAGCTGAGATTGGGAAAGTGGTCAAAACGGATATCCCAATCGTAGGGGATGCCAAACGGGCCTTGGCGCTGCTCTTGGCAGAAGATGAAGTGGCCACTCGCCACGATGAATGGACAGCCCAAGCTCTCAACAACAAGGCGCGTGCCCCCTTCTACTACAACTACGATGAAGACATCATCAAGCCGCAACAGGCTATCGAAACCATCGGCCAAATCACAAATGGGGACGCTATCGTCGTGACAGACGTCGGGCAGCACCAGATGTGGTCAGCTCAATTCTATCCATATAAGCACGAGCGTCAAATCGTTACTTCTGGTGGTTTGGGGACCATGGGCTTTGGGATTCCAGCAGCTATCGGAGCTAAATTAGCCAATCCTGATAAGGAAGTCATTCTCTTTGTCGGGGACGGTGGTTTCCAGATGACCAACCAAGAGTTGGCTATCTTGAATGGCTATAAAGTACCCATCAAGGTTGTCCTCATCAATAACCATTCCCTCGGTATGGTGCGGCAGTGGCAGGAGTCCTTCTATGATGAGCATCGTTCGGAGTCCACTTTTGACGCTGAGCCCAACTTCCAGCTGATGGCGGAAGCTTACGGGATTGACCACTACAAGTTCTCCAATCCTGCGACGCTGAAAGATGACCTGGCTGTCATTACGGAAAATCGGCCTATGTTGATTGAAATCAATATCTCAAATCGTGAGCACGTCTATCCGATGGTACCGACTGGCAAGAGCAATGAAGAAATGTTGGGGGTGAAGTTCAATGCGTAGAATGCTAACTGCGAAAATGAAAGACACCACTGGTGTTCTCAACCGCTTTACAGGGGTCCTCTCTCGCCGTCAGGTTAATATCGAGTCCATCTCGGTCGGCCACACTTCTGAGCCCAATATTTCTCGGATTACCATCATCATCGATGTGGCGTCGCTGGAGGAAGTCGAGCTCATCATCAAGCAGCTCAATCGCTTGATTGACGTGGTGCGGGTCCGTGACATCACTGATATTCCTCACCTGGAGCGCGAAGTCCTCTTGGTCAAGGTCTCTGCACCACCTGTTAAAAGGGCTGAGCTTCTGGCCATTATCCAACCCTTCCGCGCATCGGTGGTGGATGTGGCGCCAAATTCAATCACGGTCCAAATGACGGGGAATAGTGATAAGATAGAAGCCCTGCTTCGCGTCATCCAGCCGTATGGCATCAAAAATATCGCCCGCACGGGCGCAACTGGCTTTAGTCGAGACTAGGAAACGATTTCCCGAAAAGCCTCTAAAAACGTAACCCAAGTCCATAAGGACAAATTTAAATATAGAAAAGAGAATCACAATGACAGTAACAATGCAATATGAAGCAGATGTAAAAGTAGCAGCACTTGATGGCAAACGCATCGCCGTTATCGGGTATGGATCACAAGGTCATGCGCACGCACAAAACTTGCGTGACACTGGCCACGATGTCATCATCGGTGTACGTGCTGGTAAATCCTTTGATAAAGCAAAAGAAGATGGTTTTGAAACCTTTGAAGTTGCAGAAGCAACGAAACAAGCAGATGTCATCATGATTCTCGCTCCAGACGAAATCCAAGCTGACCTCTACGCTGCAGAAATTGCTCCAAACTTAGAAGCTGGCAACGCTCTTGGTTTTGCCCACGGATTCAACATCCACTTCGAATTCATCAAAGCGCCTGTTGATGTTGATGTCTTCATGTGTGCGCCGAAAGGTCCTGGCCACCTTGTACGTCGTACCTTTGAAGAAGGTTTCGGTGTGCCAGCCCTTTACGCAGTCTACCAAGACGCTACTGGTAACGCTAAAGATATCGCAATGGACTGGGCAAAAGGTGTTGGTTCAGCACGCGTTGGTCTCATGGAAACAACCTTCAAAGAAGAAACAGAAGAAGACCTCTTTGGTGAACAAGCTGTTCTCTGTGGTGGTTTGACCGCTCTTATCGAAGCTGGTTTTGAAACCTTGACAGAAGCTGGCTACGCTCCAGAATTGGCTTACTTCGAAGTCCTTCACGAAATGAAACTCATCGTTGACCTTTGCTACGAAGGTGGTTTCAAGAAAATGCGTCAGTCTATCTCAAACACTGCTGAGTTCGGTGACTACGTATCAGGTCCACGTGTAATCACTGACCAAGTCAAAGAAAACATGAAAGCAGTTCTTGCGGATATCCAATCTGGTAAATTCGCTAACGACTTCGTCAATGACTACAAAGCGGGTCGTCCAAAACTCCAAGCTTACCGTGATGCAGCAGCTGACCTTGAAATCGAAAAAGTCGGCGCAGAACTCCGTAAAGCAATGCCATTTGTCGGCAAAAACGACGACGATGCATTCAAAATCTATAATTGAGAGTAGAGTAATCGAAAAGGTGGCAACAGCTGCCTTTTTGCATGATTTCAAATTCTGGATGCACGAACACAAGTAGTCAGGGGAAATGATTCTAGAACAGTACATTGATGGAAAACGTTAGAATAGTATAGAAATTGTTCTCTAGTTTTGTAATTCGTTTTACAACAAAATCCTATATTTTCTAGGAAAAAATCAGAAAATTTGCTATAATAAGAAAATCAAATAAGAGGAAAGAAGAGAGAGAGTATGGTAACTGCAAGAGATGTTGAACAAGCCTATAAAGTCTTGAAGGAAGTCGTTGTGCGCACTCCGTTGGACTACGACCGTTATTTATCAGAAAAGTATGATGCGGAAGTCTACATTAAACGTGAAAATGAGCAGCGAGTCCGTTCCTTTAAGATTCGCGGAGCCTACTACGCCATTTCTCAACTGACAGACGAAGAGAAAAAACGTGGTGTCGTCTGCGCATCAGCGGGGAATCACGCTCAAGGCGTGGCTTATACCTGTAATGAAATGCGGATACCAGCTACTATTTTCATGCCTGTCACAACCCCTCAACAAAAGGTTACACAAGTAAAATTCTTCGGTGGTGATTATGTGACGATCAAATTAGTTGGTGATACCTTTGATGAATCGGCCCAAGCAGTTATGACCTTCACTGCTGAAAATAGTATGACTTTCATAGACCCATTTGATGATGCCGATGTCCAAGCAGGTCAAGGGACTGTCGCCTATGAAATCGTGGATGAGGCAGACCACCAAGGAATCACATTTGATGAAATCTTCGTGCCAGTTGGAGGTGGCGGTCTCATCTCAGGTGTTGCCACTTATCTCAAGGATCAAGCACCAGAAATCAAAATTGTTGGTGTAGAGGCTAGTGGGGCTCGCTCTATGAAGGCGGCTTTCGACGTGGGTCGTCCTGTCAAGCTAGACACCATTGATAAATTTGCGGATGGAATTGCCGTTCAGAAAGTGGGCCAGACTACCTATGAAGTAGCACGTAAAACAGTTGATCAGCTAGTTGGAGTTGATGAGGGGCTGATTTCAGAGACCATCATTGATTTGTATTCCAAACAGGGAATCGTCGCAGAGCCAGCAGGGGCCGCCACCATTGCTGCCCTAGAAGTTCTCAAGGACCAAATCAAGGGCAAACGTATTTGCTGCATCATCTCAGGTGGCAATAACGATATCAACCGCATGCCAGAAATGGAAGAGCGCGCCTTGATTTACGATGGAATTAAACATTATTTTGTCGTTAATTTCCCACAACGCCCAGGTGCCCTGCGTGAATTTGTAAATGATATTTTAGGGCCAAATGATGATATTACTCGTTTTGAGTACATCAAGCGTGCCAACAAAGGGACGGGTCCAGTTCTCGTTGGGATTGATTTGGGAGACAAGCGAGATTATGTTGCTTTTGTCTCACGGCTAGAAGCCTTCGATCCTAATTACATCAACCTACACGAAAACGATTCCATCTATAAAATGCTTATTTAATCCATCAACATAAAGGAGAAAAGTTATGCCATTCTTTATTTTTCTATTTTTCATTCTTGTCGTTGTAGCAGTCATCGCGAGCACGATTTATGTTGTTCGCCAGCAGACAGTTGTCATTATTGAGCGCTTTGGGAAATACCAAGGCACCGTCGGTAGCGGGATTCATATCCGCCTGCCTTTCAATATTGATAAAATTGCAGCTCGGATCCAGTTGCGCATGTTGCAAAGCGAGTTAATCGTGGAAACAAAAACAAACGACAACGTCTTTGTCACCATGAATGTGGCGACTCAGTACCGTGTCAATGAGCTCAATGTCATGGACGCCTACTACAAACTCATGCGTCCTGAAGAGCAAATCAAGTCCTACATCGAAGATGCCCTGCGTTCCTCTGTCCCTAAATTGACCCTGGATGAACTCTTTGAGAAAAAAGATGAAATCGCCCTTGAGGTCCAAAAGCAGGTAGCAGAAGAAATGTCCACCTACGGTTACATCATCGTCAAAACTTTGATAACAAAAGTTGAGCCAGATGCCGAAGTTAAGCAATCCATGAACGAAATTAATGCAGCCCAACGTAAACGTGTCGCTGCCCAAGAATTAGCAGAAGCGGACAAGATTAAAATCGTCACAGCCGCTGAAGCTGAAGCCGAAAAAGACCGTCTCCACGGGGTCGGTATCGCTCAGCAGCGGAAGGCGATTGTCGATGGCTTGGCGGAGTCTATCACCGAGCTCAAGGAAGCCAACGTCGGCATGACTGAAGAGCAAATCATGTCAATCCTCTTGACCAACCAATATCTGGATACGCTCAATACTTTTGCGGCCAAGGGCAATCAAACGATTTTCTTACCAAACACGCCAAATGGGGTAGACGACATTCGGACGCAGGTCCTATCTGCCTTAAAGGCAAAATAGAACTTGGGTTTCATCGTTAATAAATAAGCATGAATGTAAAATCTGTTATCAACTGTTAGCAGGTTTTACTAATTTTAAAAATATTCGCAAAATTTTGTATTTTAATAATTGAAGCCATTTCCATTGACAAAGATTTTGAAGATGGTATAATATCCTATGTCAAAATATTATTTTTAGGAAGGGGATTCAAATGACTAGTTACGAAAAAGTTGCAGCAGTTGTGAGCTGGGTACGTGATAAAAAAATCACAGGCTACCGAATCAGCAAAGAAACAAATGCTCGCGAAATGTCAATTATTGCGCTTGCTCAAGGCCGTGCAAAAATTGATAATATTTCCTTCGCAACAGCTTTAGGCTTGATTGATTTTTATGATAAAAATCATAAACGCTTTGAGGAATAATTTGGCAACCAACGAGTTGCTACGGATTGAGGAAAAGGTCTAATTCGGATCATTTTCTTCAATCTTTTTTTATTTTCTATAGGAATAAATATTTCCCAATTTCTTTGAACAATCATCAATAGGTGCTAAAGTGCAAGCCTGGTTTTAGATAGTAAAAAAGCCTGGGATTTCCAGACTTTTGGACTCTGTTCTATTTCAAAAAGCGTTTCAGAAACTCTTTTGTGCGCTCTTGAGTAGGGTGCTCGAAAATTTGTTCTGGCTGGCCTTCTTCGGCGATGACACCTTGATCCATAAAGATGACGCGGTCAGATACCTCGCGGGCGAATTCCATTTCGTGGGTCACGATAATCATGGTCAAGCCTGACTTGGCGAGGCTTTTCATCGTTTTCAAGACTTCACCGACCATTTCTGGGTCGAGGGCGGATGTTGGTTCATCAAAGAGGATAGCCTCTGGATTGACGGATAAGGCGCGGGCAATGGCTACCCGTTGTTTTTGTCCGCCTGAGAGTTGACTTGGCTTCGCTTTCCAGTATTGCTGCCCCATCCCAACTTTTTCCAGATTTTCCTTGGCGATTTTCTCGGCGCTAGCTCGGTCTCGTTTGAGAACGGTTGTTTGCGCCACGACGGCATTTTCTAGGACATTTAGATTTTCAAAGAGGTTAAAGGATTGGAAGACCATCCCCAGTTTTTCTCGATAGAGGGTCAAGTTATAACCTTTTTCCAAAACATTTTGTCCGTGGTAGAGAATCTCCCCAGCGGTAGGGGTTTCTAGCAGGTTGATTGAGCGCAAAAAGGTAGATTTCCCAGAACCAGATGTTCCGATGATGGAGACGACTTCGCCTTTTTGGAGGGTCATGGAAATATCTTTGAGAACTTCATTTTTTCCGAATGATTTTTTTAGGTGTTTGACTTCAATAATTGCTTGTGACATTATTTGACCACCTCCGTTTGCATTTGGTTTGCACCTGTTGTGTAATTGTCTGTGTCGAAGCGGCGTTCAACAAAGCGTAAGATTTGCGTCACTGTGAAGGTCAAGATAAAGTAGATAATAGCGATGACAGTGAAGGTTTGGAAGTATTGGTAATTCTGAGTTGCTACAGTATTTCCAGAGAAATAAAGTTCGACAACAGAGATCACGTTCAGTACGGAAGTATCCTTGATGTTGATGACAAATTCATTCCCTGTAGCAGGCAGAATATTACGGATGACTTGTGGCAAGACGATCTTGCGCATGGTTTGCCAATGGGTGAAACCAAGAGCAGTTGCGGCTTCAAATTGCCCCTTGTCAACGGCGAAGATACCACCACGGACAATCTCACTCATATAGGCGCCGGTATTGATGGATACGATAAAAATAGCAGCTGCTGTACGGTCAAGCGAGAGGCCGAAAGCCTGAGCAGTTCCGTAGTAGATGACCATCGCTTGTACAATCATTGGCGTACCGCGGAAGACGGCGATATAGACATTCAGGAGCCAGCCAAAAGCTTTTTGAAGGAGAGCTAGTACTTGATTTGCGGCTGTTGGTGCAGTGCGATAGACTCCAATCAATAGGCCAATCAGCAAACCAACGAGGGTGCCCACGATTGAAATGAGAAGAGTGACACCTGTGCCTCGTAGGAATTGCTTCCAGTTGGCTTGGACGATAGACCACATATCTGTAAAGAAGTTCCCCTCGTCTTCTTCAGCGGTGTCTTCTACTGGCTGACTGTCAATCATCTCATCCATCAAAGCCAGACGTTCCTCTTCAGAGATGGTTGCTAAAACTTCGTTGATAGTTGTTAGTGTTTCTGTATCGTCTTTACGCAGGCCGACTGCAATAGCAGTGTCAGATTCGGAAGTAGTAAAGCCCTTGCCTTCTGAAAATGCAATCATCTTAAAATTACTATTGGCTTTTTCGGCTGAAGTTGCATCTGGTCGTTCAGAAATATAGCCATCAATCACGCCAGACTCAAGAGCTTGGCGCATCTGTGCAAAATCTCCCATAGCAGTCTCTTTTTCGGCACCGTCAATTTGGTCAATGAGGTCATAGAGATAGACACCTTGCTGTGAGGTTAACCTTGCCCCTGCAAAATCAGCAATCGAAGTAGCATCGGCGAAGTCTCCACTCTTAGTGACCACGATTACAGGATTGCTAGTATAATAGCTATCAGAAAAGGCGATTTCTTGCTTGCGCTCTTCGGTAGGGCTCATCCCAGCTACAATCATATCGATTTTGCCAGAAGTCAAGGCAGGAATCAGCCCGGTCCAAGACGTTTTGACCACCAAGACTTCCTTGTCCAACGATTCTGCAATTTTCTTCGCGATTTGGACATCATAGCCATTCGCATATTGATTGGTGCCCTCAATTGGGACAGCACCATTGGAATCATCCTCCTGTGTCCAGTTAAAGGGGGCATAAGCAGCCTCCATACCGACGCGTAAATATTCATCGGCATGTACAGCGGTTGAGAGGCTAAAGACCGCCAATACTGCCGCTAAAAATAGAACAATTTTAGTTTTCATAGGTTCTCCTTTATTTAGTCATTTTATTGTATAAAAAAATGACAGAAAATTCAATATATATGACGCAAAGAAGATCTGTGAAAATTGTGATATAATGAAAGTGCGAAGGAGAATTTTATGTTTATTGAACTATTAAAAGCTATTTTTATGGGAATCGTTGAAGGGATTACGGAATGGTTGCCCATTTCTTCTACGGGTCACTTGATACTAGTGCAAGAATTCGTGCACTTTAAAGACGCTAATGCTGATTTCACCTCTATGTTTAACGTGGTTATTCAGCTGGGGGCTATCTTAGCTGTTGTCCCCATCTATTTTGAAAAATTAAATCCATTTCAAGCTGGGAAATCTGCCCGCCAAGTGCAGCTGACCTGGCAGCTCTGGGCAAAGGTGGTCATTGCGGCGCTTCCTGCTGCGGTTTTAGGTTTTTTGTTGGATGATTGGCTAGATGCGCATTTTTATAACTTTATCGTAGTGGCTCTCATGCTTATCGTGTATGGTATTGCCTTTATCTATGTTGAAAAAAGAAATGAAGGCGTGGAGCCTGCAGTGACGGATTTGGCGAAATTGCCCTATAAAACAGCCCTCTACATTGGTCTTTTTCAAGTACTTGCCTTGATTCCAGGGACTAGCCGTTCTGGAGCGACTATTTTGGGTGGGATTCTTCTAGGGACCAGCCGTCTGGTGGCGACTGAGTTTACCTTCTTTTTGGGAATCCCAATTATGCTGGGAGCTAGCTTGCTCAAGGTTGTCAAGCTCTTGGTGTCAGGGGCTTCGGTGACTTTAGGACAATGGGGACTGCTCTTGGTTGCGATGGTGACGGCTTTCGGGGTTTCGCTTGTGGCCATCCGTTTCTTGACAGATTACGTTAAAAAGCATGATTTTACCCTCTTTGGAAAATATCGGATTGGACTCGGTGCCGTACTAGTTGTCTATTACATTATTTCTCTTATTTTTTAAAACTTGCGTTTCCTTTGTCAATGCGCTTATATTTCGATATAATGGAAAGATAATACAGTATGAGGTAAAGTAGATGGAGATGAAACAAATTAGCGATTCCACGCTGAAAATTACGATTAAAATGGATGATTTAGAAGAGCGAGGGATGGAATTAGCGGATTTCCTCATTCCACAGGAAAAGACGGAAGAATTCTTCTACACAGTCTTGGATGAGCTGGATTTGCCGTCCACTTTTCGTGAGTCAGGCATGCTCAGTTTTCGGGTGACGCCGAAGCCAGATAAGATTGATATCTTTGTGACCAAGTCGGATATTGATCAAAATTTGGACTTTTCTGATTTTGCGGATTTAGCTGGCATGGATGACGTGTCTCAATTGTCGTCAGATGAGTTTTTAAAAACGCTCGAGAAATCCATTCGTGAAAAGAGCGCCAATGATGAGGAAGCTGTTCGTCTGCTTGAAGAAGCAGAAGAAATGGTGCAGGAAGGAGTAGAGGCAGTTGAAGAAAACTTCAGGGGTCAGCCTGCTTATGAGCATAGTGACTATGTCTACTATATTTTAGCCTTTTCGTCTGTCAAAGAAGCCGTGCAATTCGCGCACGTAGTCTCATTTGATATCGATACGTCAGAACTCTATAAAATGAATGGCGCTTACTATTTGACAGTCCTTGTTGATGTCCAAAATCGTTCAAAGGAATATCCAACTTATCTGCTATCGCGGATGAAGGAGCATGCCGAAGAGGCAATGATTAGCCGAGCTGTCTTGCAAGAACATGGCTTTCTGCTCTTGCAACCGAATGCTGTGGAAGAGTTGAGAAAGGTCCATCTAGCATGATTCCATTCTCACTGAAATTCATTCTGGTAATGATTGGGACCTTTTTGGTATCGCTTGTGGCGACACCCTTGGTCCGCTTTTTAGCCTTTAAAATTGGGGCAGTCGACAATCCAAATGCTCGTCGTATCAATAAAGTGCCCATGCCTTCGGCTGGGGGCTTGGCGATTTTTTTAGCTTTTTCACTGGCTGCGCTCTGGTTTTTACCGTCCATTGTCACCCATGTGTCGTTTCGAGGGACCTATTTGGAGTACGCTCTGCCCCTTGTTTTGGCGGGTGGCATTGTGATTGTTACAGGTTTAATTGACGACATTCGTGAATTGCGACCTGTTCCCAAAATGATGGGCATGTTAGTGGCTGCAGCACTTATCTGGATTTTCACGGATTTTCGTTTTGATGACTTCAAGATTCCCTTTGGCGGCCCCTTGATTCACTTCCCTATTTGGTTGTCTTTCTTTTTGACCATTTTGTGGATTGTGGCCATTACCAATGCGATCAATCTCATTGACGGACTAGATGGCTTGGTCTCAGGCGTTTCCATTATTTCCCTCATGACAATGGGGATGGTGTCCTACTTTTTCTTGCGAGAAAGCAACGTCTTTTTGCCACTGACAATTTTTATTCTGGTGGCAGCTATTGCGGGCTTTCTGCCTTATAATTATCATCCAGCGATCATCTATCTAGGCGATACAGGAGCTCTTTTTATTGGGTTTATGATTGGGGTCTTGTCTTTGCAAGGCTTGAAAAATTCAACTGCGGTAGCGGTGATTACGCCGATGATCATCCTTGGAGTACCCGTTTTAGATACGGTGGTCGCCATGATTCGGCGGACGCTCAATGGCCAGAAAATCTACGAAGCAGACCGCATGCACTTGCATCATCGCTTACTGTCTATGGGATTATCACATCGGGCTACAGTTTTTGTGATCTACGCTATTTCGGTTATCTTTTCTCTGATCTCGCTCTTGCTCAACGTTTCCAGTCGTCTGGGGGGCATCTTGCTCCTAGTAGCTCTCGTGTTAGGTGTTTGGATTCTCAGTGAGTTGCTTGGTATCTTTGGGGAAAATCGAACCCCCTTGCTAAACCTCCTGCGCTACATCGGGAACCGCGACTATCGCCGTGAACAGCAGGAGCTTCATTCCCATAAACACTCAAAAAAGAAGTAG
>CAUTON010000032.1:0-13643 GCA_963539895.1 uncultured Streptococcus sp.
ATCACATATTAGTCGGATTTTAAGAGCCTTATGATGTTGTGAATACAGGTTCTAATATCCAACACCCAAATAAGTATCCTATCCAATGTGCCAGTCATCTGTATGGGCTGTTTTGCCTTTCTGGTGGCCATTATTCAGCGGAAGATTAGTCGGAGAGCGGTTATTACTCTTTTGATGACTTTGATTGGTCTATCTATGTTGAGCCGTCTGGTAGTGGATACCTATTTGGCATTTTTGCTGACAGCCATTCTGATTGGGTTTGCTGTGGCTATTATCGGTCCCTTTATTTCCGGCTTTATCAAGGAAAATTTTACTGAAAGTGTGGGCACCATGATTGCAGTCTACACATTAGGAATGGGCTTAGGGACGTCAGTTGTTTCTGCGACAGCCTTTGATATTGCTCAGGCAACAAGCTGGCGACTGGCACTGGCTATCTGAGGAATTCTAGCTCTTATTTCTGCGGTGCTCTGGCAAATTTTTGCGCCTCAAGAAGATATCGCCCAAACAAATCCTTTTACCAAAGTTAAACTTTTAGATAGCAAATTATGGCTAATGATTACTTTTTTTGGTGCTCAGTCAGGCCTCTATTACGCTGGAATGACTTGGTTGTCTCCGTATCTGATAGCTCAAGGGCTGACTACTCAGGCTAGTAACCTTTATCTTAGTCTCTTTGCGACTCTACAGATGATTTTCAGTTTTGTCTTGCCTGTCCTAATCAATCGACTCAATAAACTCAAAGAAGGTCTGTACACTTGCTTGGTAATTGCGACAGTGGGCGTTCTTGGATTACTTCTTTTTCCAGCACAACCACTCTTCTTTGTGATTCTGGCTGCCACGGGTTTATCTGTCCTCTTTACGATTGCTTTGACCTTTCCAGTCCTTTTTTCAGAAAGCGCCGCGCAGGCCAGCGTCTATACTAGCTACGTTCAAATGTTCGGCTATATTATTGGGGGACTGCTTCCTATTTTGATTGGGCAAGTCATTGACTTGACAGGAAATTATAGCTTGATTTGGTATATCGCTTTGACCTTGATTAGCCTTGTCTTTTGGAGTGGAAACAGGATTTTTGCCCGTCAAAAATAAAAACCTGCAGCTACCATTCGAGGTTCGTATTTTAGATAATGAGAATATGATTTCTCGCTGGTTGGAGAAATTGTAATCTTTTGTAAGCAAAAAAGCATGAAAACTTTGTTCCTAGAACATTGATTTCATGCTTTTTATAGTTAGTTTTTAGTCTGCAGTTTGAAGAATTTTATTCTCCAAAGAATTTAGCGGCGATGTCTTGGCCTTGTTTGATTTTAGCCCATTGTTGTGGGGTTGCCAGTTCATTTCCTGAGTCGCAAGATGCGAAGCCACATTGGTGAGAGAGGAAGAGACGTTCTTTTGGAAGGATTTGACTCGCTTTTTCAAGCAAATCGAGAACACGTTCTTCGTTATCAAGGTCGGTCGTTTTAGAAGACAAAAGTCCTAGTACAACTTCAGCTTTGCTGTCTTTGAGGGCTTCGAGAGCTTTGATATCACCAGACGTTTCGCTGTCCCACTCAAGGAAGAAGCGGTCATAGTGTTGCTCTGCCAAGAATTTCTTAGCGATGGCTTCGTAAGTTCCTTCACCAGCAGAACGGCTTTCATAGTTACCACGACAGTTGTGAGTCCAGACAGTCAGACCGATTGAGTGAGCGTAGTCGATGACTTCATTATTGATTGCGACAAACTCATCAGCAAGAGCAGCCAAAGCTGCGCTATCCATGCCAGCAAATGGTGTGAACGGATTGGTCTCGTCAAAGAGTTCCCAGAGGCAGTCGTCAAATTGAACGATTTTGCCACCAACAGCCTTGTATTCATCCAAGAATTCTTTATAGGCATTAATCAACCCTTTTTTGAGGTCTTCGTTTGTTTCATAGACTTGTCCAGGACCAGCCAAACGGTCAAAGATAGCAAGTTCAGTGTAGGCATGAGCAGGTCCCCAGATAGTTTGTTTGGTATCTTCATCACCAGCTTCAGCCTTAACCAATTTGTAAATATCTAGGTAGTGGTGGTTCTTACCTGAGAGAGGCTCAGTGATACGAATACCGATATCTTTACGTGTTTCATATTGACCACCATCATGGTCTTTAAACGTATAGCCGTGCTCAGCAATGTAGCGTTCAATACCTTTGAGTCCCCAGACAAAGTCCAAGTGCCACATAGAACGACCAAATTCACCATCTGTCAGAATATCGATGCCATTGGCTTTTTGGTCAGCAATGATTTGTTTGATGTCCGCCGTTTCAGTTTCTTGATAACCAGGAAGGGCATCATAGAAAGGATACTGGATGTCGTCACGATGTTCAATTTCATCCTTAAATTTGCGTAAGTCAGCTGGACGCAGGAGTGAGCCAACCAGTTGGAATTTAGATGTCGTCATAGTCTATACCTCATTTCTTCTATTCGTCTATCATACTCTATCTTTTCTTATTTGGAAATTAGTTATTTTTCGTAAGTTGGTATAGTTTATAACTATAACTAAATTTAAAAGCGTTTTCCTATTTTTGCAAGGATTTGATATAATGAACTGAAAGCAAAACTCCGGAGGCAACTATGCGCGACAATCACTTACATACCCATTTTTCCTATGATTCAGAAGCTGATTTTAAAGATTATTTAGACAATTTTGAGGGCGAAATTGTAACGACAGAGCACTACGACTTGTCCAATCCTTATTCCAAGCAAGACGACGTGCCAGATTATGAGAACTATTCCAAGGAAATAGCAGAGCTCAACCTTCAGTATGGCAATCGCATCAAAAAGGGGATTGAAATTGGCTATTACCAGCCGCGGGAGGCGGATATTTTAGCCTATCTAGCGGATAAGGACTACGACCTCAAGCTCCTGTCTGTCCATCACAATGGTGTTAACGACTATCTGGATGATGAGGTGGCGGATATGGATAAGCATACCATCATTCAAGAGTATCTGGACGAGCTTGAGTATGCGATTGGGCGCGTGGAGGCAGATGTGCTGGCTCACTTTGACTATGGTTTTCGACTTTTTGACGTATCTGTTGAGGCATTGCGGGCTTACGAACCGCAGCTTATTCGGATTTTCCAGAAGATGATGGATCATGACTTGGCTTTTGAGCTCAATAGTAAATCCATGTACCTCTACAATCACGAGCATCTCTATCGCTATGCCCTAGGATTGGTCAAGGGACTGGGTTGCACACGCTATTCCATCGGGTCTGATGGTCATAAACTCGAACACTTCCGACTTAAATTTGACAAAATCCAAGAAATCTTGGATGAATTTGGGATTGGGGAAGAGGAAGTGATGTGATGGAGAAAGAAGCGTTTTTACAAAGAATATCAGAGGAATTTCCAGATGCACAACGAAATGATACGACCCAATATACCTCTTTTCAAGTAAAAAATATAAAGGGAATATGGCAGAATTTTATAGTAGTTCATTCTCAAAAAAATGGTATTAAAATCCGCTTAAATTCAAAGTATATCCTACCTGAACAGCTTGACCTTTTTGACATAAAGCCCGAACGGTTTGGTTGGACTTTGAATACAGATTATACCATCAAAAAGGAAGATGATTTTAATAGGATTTTACCAAGTATACGGAGTTGCTATGAAGGGGTAAAACAAGATGTTTCCAAATACTGGTTGATTGCTACTGCTGGAGGAAACTGGTGGGCTGACTTTGAAGAGCGCCAAGAAGCAGGGATAAATTATGATTACTTCGTTGACTTATCTTCGCTGTCAGATAGCTCAGAAATTTCGTTGGAAAGCTCCGATAAAAAAAGAATGCTTTGGAAATTTTCACATGAAATAAGAGTAGGTGATATTATCATTGCCAAAAACGGAGTGAGCAAAATTCAAGGTATTGGTGAAGTAACGAAACCTTATTATTATGATGTGACTAATAAAGCCTATCCCCATTGTATCGGGGTAGAGTGGCTGAAGGTAGGTGATTGGGACTTGGCTAAAGCAACAGGTCAATCCACTGTTATCCAAGACACAAATCCAAAACGGATTTCACAATATGAAGCTATATTAGGAAGGACACCAAGCGATATGGCGGAAAAGCAGGAAAATAAGATAGTCAGTGATTATGTCGAAAAAGTTAAATCCTCCCACAACCTCATCCTACGCGGGGCTCCTGGCACTGGGAAGACCTATTTAGCTAAGAAAATTGCATTGGAATTGACTGAAGGGAATGAAGACCAAATAGGGTTTGTTCAGTTTCACCCATCTTACGATTACACGGATTTTGTGGAAGGGTTGCGACCTGTTTCGCAAGATAATGGGCATATTGGCTTTGAATTGCAGGATGGGATTTTTAAGAAATTCTGTCAGAAGGCTATTTCTGCGCATCGAACAGGCGGTCAGGATAACTTTGATGAGGCCTGGGGTAAGTTTTTTGACGTCGTGAGTGAAGTCGAAGAAGATAGTTACTATGCTATTAATACTCTGACTGGTAAACCTATGCACTTAGTGGCTTATGAACGCTTCGATATGCCAGGTGTAACAGAAAAATTTTCGACGAGCCGATTTTACAATAAAGCGCAATGTTATAAGGTTTATAAAGGTGAGTCAGGGGTACCTCAAGGAGGTCTAGATAATTATCGAAAAGCCATTATTAAACATTTAAAAGAGCACTATGGATTGGTTGACTATCATCCGCCAGTTGAAAAGTCTAGTATCAATACTGACAAATTCGTCTTCATCATCGACGAAATCAATCGTGGCGAGATTTCCAAGATTTTCGGTGAACTGTTTTTCTCTATTGACCCTGATTATCGGGGTAAAAAAAGTGCAGTTTCAACCCAGTATGCGAATCTGCATGAAGATGACGAGCCCTTTTATATTCCTGAAAATGTCTATATCATCGGGACGATGAATGACATTGACCGGTCGGTGGATACCTTTGACTTTGCGATGAGAAGGCGTTTCCGTTTTATCGAAGTGACTGCCGAAAGTCAGATGGACATGCTGAATGATTTGGGAGATTTGGCAGTGGAAGCTAAAAACCGTTTACGTAGTCTCAACGAAGCTATTTCCAGAACGGAAGGGCTCAATAGTCACTATCATATCGGCCCATCTTATTTCCTAAAATTAAAAGAGTTAGATGGAGATTTTGTTGCCCTCTGGTCAGATTATTTGCAGCCACTTTTGGAAGATTATCTGAGAGGGTCATATGATGAGGAAAGTCAGCTTGAAGCATTGAAAGATGCCTATGATACTCCAGCAGAGGGTGAATCCGATGAGATTAACCGATAATCAGCAAGAGATTTCTAAAGATGAATTTGTTCGAGAATATCCAAAGCTATCAAGCCAGCTCTTAGATAGAGACTTGAAATCCTTGGCAAATGAGGAAAATGTTTTTGTTTTTCCAGTTGATTTTCAAGAGTCGGATGATTTGGAAAAGGATGGCAAACTTTTTGAAACGCTGAATTCGAAAATAAAAACGGGGAATGTGATTGGTTTTCTGGGTTTAGGGGAGGAAAATCTGACTATTCATTCTCGCTTCGCGCAAGACGACGATGATTACTTTCTGCATTATATGTTACAAAAAATCCTGCATGTGAATGTCACGAACTTGGAAGTTGGCTTATCGTGGGAGGAACAGCTATATCAACTGCTGGTCTATCTGTTGCCCAAGTATTTGAAAAACGCGCTGCGCAAAGGATTTTACAAGGAATATCAGCGTTTCTCCTACAACGACAATCATGTAAAAGCGCAGATTGATGTGGCACGCCATATTAAGCAAAATAGCCCGTTTGTTGGAAATATCGCTTACGCAACGCGGGAGTTCACCTATGATAATGCACTGAATCAGCTGATTCGACACACGCTGGCAGTTCTCAAAACTCAACATGGCTCCATTTTTGATGATGTTAAAGAGGAGTGGGCAACATTGGTAAATGTGACGCCAACCTATCGTTTGGGTGATAAGCAAAAGATTATTCGTGAGAATATCAAACATCCCATTCGACATTCCTATTATCACGAGTATGCGCAGTTGCAGCGTCTGTGCTTGATGATTTTACAAGATCAGAAGCATGGCTTCACTCAGTCCACACGAAAGATTCACGGTATTCTCTTTGATGTGGCTTGGCTCTGGGAGGAATATCTGGCGACCTTATTACCTGACTTTATCCATCCGAGAAATAAGAAAAGCGAAGATGGGATTTCAGTTTTTTCAGACAGGACAAGAACTGTCTATCCAGACTTCTATAGTAAGGAAAAAAAGCTTGTTCTTGATGCGAAGTATAAAAAGCTAGAGTTTACGAAAAAGGGGATGGCTCGAAATGACCTGTACCAGCTGATTTCTTATGCCTATATTTTACAATCTGAAACCGCAGGACTCATCTTTCCAAGTAAGGAAAGGCAGGTCGAAACAGCGATTGGCAAACTAGCTGGTTATGGTGCAACATTAGGCAAATGGTCGATACAGATTCCGCAAGGAAGTGCACATTATGAAGCTTTTGTGAATGAAATTCACATTTCAGAGATGAAATTTCAAGAAAAAATAGATGAACTACTGACAGAAAGCGAGATTATTTAAAATGAACCTAACTTTTACACCCTTTGAAGAAGCGCGTGAGCTCGTCACGGCGAACATGGCAGACTTTATCCGCCAGCAGGGCCTAGCAGCCAAGGTGGCTGTGGCTGAGATTGACCCCGCTTTTGCGGATGGGGCACTCTTGTCTGAACACTACCAGATTCCCATTGAGATGGAGGTTAACTGTCTGGTCGTAGAAGGTCGTCGTGGCGAGCGCGTGACCTATGCGGCGGTCCTGGTCCCCTACGGCATGCGGGCCAATACGGCTAGTCCTATTATGCGAGCGCTGGATGCCAGCAAGGTCACCTTTGCCAACCTGGATTTTGTCCTTGACGCTACGCAAATGGAGTTCGGCGCTATCAACCCACTAGGGTTACCAGCCGACTGGCTAGTGCTCATGGAGCCGAGGTTACTGGAGCAGGAGGAGTTAGTACTGGGTGGTGGCTATGCCCACTCAAAAATCCTCATGAAATCACAAGACCTAGCAGCGCTAGAGCAGGTGGCCTTGGTGGAGAATTTAGCTAAGTAGAAAATTAAAGGAGGCATTCACATGGAAAAACACTGGTGGCACAAGGCCACGATTTATCAGATTTACCCCAAGTCCTTCATGGACGCAAGTGGCGACGGGATTGGTGACCTCAAGGGCATCACTTCTAAGCTGGACTACCTGCAAAAGCTTGGCATCACAGCCATCTGGCTGAGCCCCGTCTACGCCTCACCCATGGACGACAACGGCTACGACATCTCGGACTACGAGGCCATTGCAGACATTTTTGGCGATATGGCGGACATGGAGGAATTGCTGGCGCAGAGCAAAAAGCGTGGTATCCGCATCGTAATGGATCTAGTGGTCAATCACACCTCCGATGAGCATGCTTGGTTTGTCGAGGCGCGTGAGCATCCAGACAGCCCCGAGCGTGATTTCTACATCTGGCGCGACCAGCCAAATGAGCTGGTTTCCACCTTCTCAGGTTCTGCTTGGGAATATGATGAGGCGTCTGGTCAGTATTATCTTCACCTCTTTAGCAAGAAGCAGCCCGACCTTAACTGGGAAAATTCTCAACTTCGTCAGAAAATCTACGACATGATGAACCGCTGGATTGACAAGGGCGTAGCAGGTTTTCGCATGGATGTCATTGACCTGATTGGAAAGGTCCCAGACCAGGGCATCAAGGAAAATGGGCCCAAACTCCACACCTACCTCAAGGAAATGCACCAGGAGACGCTGGTTGGCAAGGATTTGCTCACTGTCGGTGAGACCTGGGGAGCAACGCCAGAAATTGCTAAGCAGTATTCGAATCCTGCTGAAAAAGAGCTGTCCATGGTTTTCCAGTTTGAACACATTGGCCTCCAGCACAAGCCGAATGCCCCAAAATGGGAATACGAAAAAGAGCTGGATGTCCCAGCTCTCAAAACTATTTTCACCAAATGGCAGACTGAGCTTGAGCTAGGTCAGGGTTGGAACTCTCTCTTCTGGAACAACCACGACCTGCCACGGGTTCTCTCCATATGGGCTGACACAGGCATTTACCGTGAAAAATCTGCCAAGGCCTTAGCCATCCTCCTCCATCTCATGCGGGGAACGCCCTACATTTACCAGGGCGAGGAAATTGGTATGACCAACTACCCCTTTGAGCGGCTCACGGAGCTGGACGACATCGAGTCCCTCAACTACGCCCGTGAGGCCTTGGACCATGGCATAGCTGAAGAGACCCTCATGGACCAGATTCGCATGATTGGCCGTGACAATGCCAGAACGCCCATGCAGTGGACAGCAGGTAGTCAGGCAGGATTTTCTACGAATAGCCAGACTTGGCTGCCAGTCAATCCAAACCATACTGAAATCAATGTGGAAGCTGCACTGGCAGATTCGGATTCTATTTTTTATACCTACCAAAAGCTCATTCAGCTGCGAAAGGACGAGGACTGGCTCATCGACGCAGATTTTGAGCTGCTGGACACAGCTGACAAGGTCTTTGCCTACAAGCGTGACGACTACCTGATTGTGGTCAATCTATCTGACCAAGCGCAGCCATTTGACCTGTCGGTAGACGTAGGCCAAGCAATCATCAGCAATACCGAAGTAGCAGTAGTGCTAGCTAAGAAAGAATTAGCCGCCTGGGATGCTTTTTGTGTCAAAACAAGATAAAAGAAAATCGTTTGGATTGCTCCAAACGATTTTTGAGTATTAGTGTGACACGCGCTTGCGTGCGGCTTTTTTGCGGTTTTCTTCAATGAAAGCTGCTTTTTTTTCTTCTGGCTCGATGACAGTTTTATGAACTGCAAAGAGTGCACCTGCTGCGGTAGCAACTGTTGCCACAACGCCCGTCAATAAACCTTTTCCAAATCCTTTAGCCATAGTTGAATACTCCTTATTCTACAAATGAACCAGACAAAGACTTTCTTCGCGTGAGTCCACTTGATATGATATAATATATACTAATACTAACAAAAAAGATGGAAAATTTCAAGGAAAAACGATGAAAACAAAGATAATCCTGGTGGTGGGGCCGACCGCTGTGGGAAAGACCGCGCTTGGGATTGAGCTAGCCAAGCGCTTTGACGGCGAGATTATCTCTGGCGACAGCCAGCAGGTCTATCGGGCGCTTGATATCGGCACGGCAAAAGCAACGCCAGCGGAGCAGGCAGCCGCTCCCCATCACCTGATTGATGTGCGGGATGTGGAGGAGACCTACTCTGCCTTTGATTTTGTCAAAGAAGCGGAAGGCTGTATAGCTACTATCGTGTCGCGAGGGCGCGTGCCCATCATTGTAGGTGGGACAGGTCTCTATCTGCAGAGCTTGCTAGAAGGCTACCACCTGGGTGGCCAGGTTGACCAGCCAGCCCTCTTAGCCTACCGTAGCCAGCTTGAGGAATTAGCTGACCAAGAACTCTTTGATCTGGTATCGGAGGCTGGTATCGAGATTCCACAACTCAACCGCAGACGAGCTATTCGAGCCTTAGAGCTGGCAAAATTTGGCCAGGACATGGTCAACAAGGAATCGGTCTACGAAGCTCTCATCATCGGCCTCACCGACGAGCGCACCCTCATCTACGACCGCATCAATGGTCGGGTCGATGCCATGATGGAATCTGGCCTCCTCGATGAGGCCAAGTGGCTCTATGACCATTACCCAGATGCCCAGGCCAGCCGTGGCATCGGCTACAAGGAATTTTTCCCTTATTTTGCTGGGGAGGTGGAGCTTGAGGCAGCTGTTGAGCTAGTCAAGCAGCAGACTAGACGCTTTGCTAAGCGCCAGCTGACCTGGTTTCGCAACCGGATGAATGTGGCCTTTTATACCATTACAGACCCGGACTTCCCAGAAAACATTTTCCAAAAAGTGGAGGACTTTATCCATGATTGAAACCCAAAAATCCCAAGAACGCGTCCTCCTAGTCGGAGTGGAGCTGCAGACGACCCAGCACTTTGCCATGTCCATGGAGGAGCTGGCCAGCCTGGCAAAAACGGCGGGTGCAGAAGTGACGGGTGTCTACACGCAAAAGCGGGAGCGCTACGACAGTAAGACCTTTGTCGGCTCTGGCAAGCTGGAAGAAATCAAAAATATGGTGGACGCTGACGAGATTGATACCGTCATCGTCAACAACCGCCTGACCCCGCGGCAAAATGTCAACCTAGAGGAAGCTTTGTCTGTCAAGGTCATCGACCGGATGCAGCTGATTTTGGATATCTTTGCCATGCGGGCCAGAAGCTATGAGGGCAAGCTCCAAGTCCATCTGGCCCAGCTCAAATACATGCTACCACGCTTAGTCGGTCAGGGTGTCATGCTCAGCCGTCAGGCAGGGGGCATCGGCTCCAGGGGACCTGGTGAAAGCCAGCTGGAACTTAACCGCCGTTCCATTCGCAACCAAATCCACGACATCGAGCGCCAACTCAAAACGGTCGAGAAAAACCGCTCAACCGTGCGGGAAAGACGACTGAAATCGGGTGTCTTTAAGGTGGGGCTGATTGGCTATACCAATGCGGGCAAGTCCACCATCATGAATGCTATGACCGACAAGGAGCAGTACGAGGCGGATGAACTTTTTGCCACCTTGGACGCCAGCACTAAGCAGATTTTCCTGACGGATGGCTTTCAGATTACCCTGACGGACACAGTGGGCTTCATCCAGGATTTGCCGACTGAGCTGATTTCTGCATTTAAGTCTACTCTTGAGGAGTCTATGAACGTTGATCTCTTGCTCCACGTTATCGATGCTTCGGATGAAAATCACGCCGAGCATGAGCAGGTGGTCTTGGACATCCTAGCGGACCTGGATATGCTTGACATCCCACGACTAGCCCTTTACAATAAGCTAGATGCCACAGATGACAGCTTTCAGCCCAGTCAATATCCCCATGTCATGCTATCCGCCAAGGACCCAGCTGCTAGAAGTCATATCCAATCGGTCATCTTGGCCAAAATCAAGACCATGTTTGAGCCTTTTCGCATCAAGGTCCCTCTGGCTGAGTCCTACAAGATTCACGACCTTGCTAGTCTTGCCCTCATTGACAAGCGTAGCTATGAGGAGGATGTAGAGGTTATCACTGGCTATATCGCTCCCCAACACAAATGGAAATTGGAAGAATTTTTATGACAGATTATCTTGCCTTAGCCAGAGAATTTGGTGGCTTTACTAAGCTAGATGAGGTCTATTTGACCCATGTCCTAGACCAGCTGACAGATAGCCAGAAGCTGATGTTTATCACGCCGCCGCCTTCTGTTATCAATGCGACTTTTGCAGAGCTCTATCATAAAAAAGGGCCAGAAGCAGCGACAGACTACTTTTTTCAGCTGTCAACAGCCCTTGACTTGATGACAGCAAGCCCCAGCTTTAGAGAAGAAAAGCCCTTTATCCGCCTCAACCTGACTGGTAAATCCTATGGCTTTGCTTATGTGGATGCAAACGAGAAGGCTCAAGTCTTTCCAGAACTGGCAAGCCCAATTGATCGTCACTTGCTCTTTGACATCGCGCAGCTCTTTCCCCACTACCAGGTTTGGACAGAAGAAGGCGCTATTTTCCTGCAAAACCGTGTGCCAGACTCCGTTTGGGAAGAAGTCGCGCAGAGTGATTTTCTTCTGACCACCATTTCCCAGTCTGGAAACTGGACCAAGGTTTCTGGCCTCAACCAGGATGAAGTCCTAGAAGCAGCCCAAGCCTACCCTGGACAGGCCTATTATGCCTGGTCAGGTCGGGAGGGCATCCTTTACATCAACCATTAGAAAGCATATAACCTCATGCAAATTCAATTTTTGGGGACTGGCGCTGGCCAGCCAACCAAGTCCCGTAATGTCTCTAGCCTCGCCCTCAAGCTCCTGGACGAAATCAACCAGGTCTGGCTTTTTGACTGTGGCGAAGGCACGCAGAATCAAATTTTAGAGACCACCATCCGCCCCCGTAAGGTGGCCAAGATTTTCATCACCCACCTGCACGGCGACCACATCTTTGGACTGCCAGGCTTTCTCTCTAGTCGCTCCTTTCAGGCTAATGAGGAACAGACTGACCTGGATATTTACGGACCTGTCGGGATTCGTTCCTATGTCCTGTCCAGCCTCAAGGTCTCTGGCACCAGACTGCCCTATCGCATCCACTTTCATGAGATTACAGAGAAGGATACGGGCTTGATTCTGGATACGGATAAATTCCAAGTCTATGTGGAAAAGCTGGACCATACCATCTTTTGCCTAGGCTACCGCGTCATGCAAAAGGACCTGGAAGGGACTTTGGACGCTGATAAACTCCGTGCAGCAGGCGTTCCCTTTGGTCCCCTCTTTGGAAAAATTAAAAATGGAGAGGATGTCGAGCTGGAGGACGGCACTACCGTCATCGCCAGTGACTACCTGTCACCTCCTCGGCCAGGTAAGGTCATCACCATACTGGGTGACACCCGTAAATGCCATGCCAGTGTGCGGCTTGCGGTCAACGCTGATGTCCTGGTCCATGAGTCCACCTACGGAAAAGGCGATGAAAAGATGGCTAGAAAGCACGGCCACTCCACCAATATGGAAGCGGCCCAGGTGGCTAAAGAAGCTGGTGCTAAGAGTCTGCTGCTCAACCACATCAGCCCCCGATTTTTGGCACGTGACATCAGTAGCATGCGCCAAGATGCGGCCACTATCTTTGAGCCTGTCCGCATCGTCAAGGACCTGGACGAGGTGGAACTATGAGAAATATCCTGATTACAGGAGCTTCTGGCGGTATCATGCAAGAGACCATCAAGCTCTTGCCAGATGACTTTCTCATCTTACTAGGTCGTGATGCAGAAATAATCGAAACCCTCTACCCAGACCACACTGACAAGGCGGTCTACGCCGTGGATATGACCGATGAAGCAGCCGTTTCTGATTTGCTCAATGAAATCTACGCCGAACACGGGGAAATCGACATCCTCATTAACAATGCTGGCTATGCCGTCTATGATGATTTTGAAAATTTTTCTGACCAAGAGGTCCGGGATATGTTTGCGGTCAACACCTTTGCCCTCATGACCATGTGTCGTCTGGTCGGTAAGCACATGAGACAGAGCAAGGCCGGCCAAATCATCAATATCGTCAGTATGTCAGGCTTTATGGCATCAGCCAAGTCCTCGGTTTACTCGGCTACCAAGTTTGCGGCTATCGGCTTTTCAAACGCCATGCGACTGGAGCTTGCCAAGGACAAGGTGACTGTAACCACCATCAATCCAGGACCAGTCGCTACCAAGTTTTTCGACCAGGCTGACCCAGACGGCACCTATCTGGAAAGTGTCAAAAACTTTGTCCTGCAACCAGAAACCGTCGCAAAGAAAATCGTCTCCGTCATGGGCACCAAAAAGCGCCAGGTCAATCTGCCTTGGACCCTATCACTCGCCCACAAACTCTACACCCTTTTCCCTACCATCGCTGACTACCTAGCCAGCACGGTGTTTAATTATAAATGACATATCAAAAACTAGGAAGTGGCACTGTCCTACTAAATGGGGCATAAGGAAAACACTCCTGGATTTTAGTAAACTAGAAGGACTTGAAAAAGTCCTTGCTGGTCGATTACCAGCGACTGGATGACCTAACATCTTCCCAGAAACTCAAACTGAGTCAAATGAGCACGCTTTTGGA
>CAUTON010000033.1:0-13194 GCA_963539895.1 uncultured Streptococcus sp.
TTGATTGTACCGCGTTTGGAGATTTTTTTGTATAACATCCGATGCGCACCCGCTATGCGGGTGGTTTATTGTTTCGCACCTTCGGAGCGAAACGGACTTAAGTCGCATAATTACAAAACAAGCCTAGGATGGTAAGCTCCTAGGCTTGTTTTATGTTTTCTGGTGAGGAAATCAAGAAGCGGTTTCCTTGTTCTCTAAATTTTATTCGTATATTCTTCAAAGCGGTCTACGGTTTTATTATCGGTAACTGCCATGATGAGCTCATCTTCGTTAAAGACATACTCAGGTGTCAATTGAGTGTTGAGTTCGTGAGTGTATTTGCTTCGGTAGCCGATGATATTCATAAAGTAGTTTTTCCGCAGGTCCAATTGCCCCAAGGTTTTTCCAATCCACTTAGCAGGCGGATTGAATTCGACGATGGTGACATGTTCGTCCAACTCAATCAGGTCAGTCGTTCCCTTGTGGAGCAGGTGTTTGGCGAGGGAAATCCCTGTTTCGCGTTCAGGGGAAATGACCTTGTCCGCACCGATTTTTAGCATGACTTCTTTTGCTGTCTTGCCCTTTGCTTTCGCAATCACTTTTGGAACCCCGAGAGATTTACAATGGAGGACGGCAAGGACGCTGGATTCCAGGTTTGTCCCTGTTGCGACTACGACAGTGTCACAAGAGGCAATACCTGCGGCCCGCAGTAAGTCTTTATCTGTGATATCGCCGACCACTCCACGGGTTAGGATGGCTTCCAGCTGGTTAATCTGGCTTTCATGGTTATCCACCGCGATGATATTGCAGTGGTATTTGCTTAGGGTCTTTGCGATGCTTTTTCCAAAAACACCGAGTCCCAAAATTCCGATGGTATACATAATTTCTCCTTTAGACAATCATGGATGATTTCGAGTAATGCAGGGTTTTTTCCTTGGCAGGTTTTTTGTTAGATAAGCTTGTCAAGATGGACAAGGGACCGATTCGCCCGAAAAACATGAGGAACATGAGAATGAACTGACTAGCATGATTGAGAGTGGGCGTCAGACTGGCAGAAACACCTACAGTCGCTAGTGCAGACATGACTTCATAAATCAGGAAAAGCAGTGGCTTTTCAGGATCGGTCCAAGAAATAGCCAAGAGCCCCGTGATGAAGACGACGATGAAGACAGAACAGACGGCAAAGGCCTTCCGAATGGTCAAGGTGTCAATGGTGCGGTAGTGGAAGTTTGTATTGGGCAGGCCAGAGATTTCCGAGCGAGCAAAGAGGATGAGGACGAGGAAGGAGGTGATTTTCACACCGCCGGCAGTCCCGCCAGGTGCCCCTCCCAACATCATTTGAAAGACGTAGATGAGCAGGGTTACAGGCTTGGCTTTAGTATAGTCAAGGGTGGCAAAACCAGCCGTCCGCATGGTGACAGTCTGGAAGAAACTCACCATGACTTTTTGGTAGAAGGGCAGGTTGCCGATGGTTGAGGGATTGTTGTACTCTGTGATGAGGGTCACAATCGTTCCCCCCAGTAAGATGGTAGCGGTCAGCCCCAAGACAACCTTGGTGTGAAAATTCAATTTGTGAATATTTCTGTCATGCTTGATCTGATGATGGAGATCGAACCAAACAGCAAACCCAAGTCCGCCCATAATAATGAGAGCTGCGATTGTGAAATTGATGAGGGGATTTGTCACATAGTTGATCAAGCTGTTGCTGCCAAAATTATCAAAACCAGCATTGCAGAAAGCAGAGATGGCCATGAAAATGGAGGTAAAAATGCCTCGTCCCCAGCCAAATTGGGGAACAAATTGGAAGGAGAGGATAAAGGCGCCTAGTGCTTCAAAGGTAAAGGTGAAGCCAAAGACAGACTTGATGAAGCTGTTGAAATAGCGGGTATCGTAGACGCTCAGGGTTTCTTGGAGGGTTGCGGTTGTGACGTAGCTCAATTTTTTGCGCGTCTGAAGGGCAAAAAGTCCGATAAAGGTGATGAGAGAGAGTCCACCGATCTGCATGAGAAGCATACAGATAATCTGCCCAAATGTCGAATAAGTTTCGGCAACTGGCAAGGTAGACAGCCCCGTCACACAGACCATAGAGACCGTCGTAAAGAGATGATCCCAGTAGTGAGCTTGTGAAGTAGGCAGCTGCGAAATCGGTAAATTGAGCAATAGCGATCCAATCAAGATGACAGCCGCAAAACTAAAAATAATCCGCTGAGTCGTGGAGATCTTCAGTCCAAATATAGACATGTTCTTACCTAAAAACTTCCTGAATTTAAACATGAAGATATTATAACACTATCCAGCAAAAAGAAAAGTAAAAGCCCCTATTTTGAGAGGCTCCCTTGTCTTCTTTTTAGAAATGTGAAAAGTGTTGGCAACTTGTACAGAGACGGCTATCGCCGCGCCTTATTCGTCTGTCTTTTGTTTCTTGATCCGGCTCATGGCTACAACTTGCATACAGACACCGAAAAAAGTAGAGCCAAGTAGGACGGATAGGATGAGCCGTGGGTTGGTCAGACCTGCTAGGTAGGGTTTGCCATCAATCAGAGTGCTGATAAGGGGCATAAGGAGGTACATCCAGATTCCCCAAAAGAGACCTGATTTGAGGCCAATCCACTTGACTTCTTTGCGCTCTTTTTCTGGGACTTCCTGAGGATCAATTTCAGTGACTTTGTTTTTGTGGCTTTGGAAAACAATATAGCCAAATAGGCTCAACAAGATAATCTCTAAAATGACTGGATAAATGAAGGCGACTTGTTCAGGATACAGATTGGCCAGTAGCAGTGCGACAGCATTGCCAAATAAAAGAACAGTGGACAAGACCAAGAAGCTGACATGGCTGATTTTGTAAATGGATTGTTTTCTGTACTCATCCAAAGGCCCCACGATGCCATAAAAACGGCGGGTTACAGTATCTAAAAAGTTTTCTTTTTTCTTGTTCATCAGTTATTCCTCCAAATTTTCTGTAATGATATGAATGCTAGACAGTCTGCGGTGTCGGGTGCTGAAGTAGGCACTCACGCAGAAGGCGATAATGGGCAACCAGTTCCAAATAGAAAAGAAAGCCTGTCCGAAAAAAGCTGGGCTGAGTCAGCCGATAGACCAAGCGAGTGTCATAAGGACTGTATCCACTAGAGCCCAGCGGGTCATTCGCTTTTTAGCTTCAGGCGCTTGCTCAGGCGTCACTTCCAGAATCTTTAAACCAAGTTTCTTGCAGTGCCTTCTCATGTAAATCGATGGTACAGAGAGGACGATGATACAGAGGATGGCACGCAGGTAAGAATTGATAAGGTTGCTGTATAAGTCGAAAATAAAGAAGATGATAGTCAGCCAGGATGTTACAAATACAGTCACCATCAGCGTGGAGGTAGACAACTGCCCGATAGTGGCCAAGGCTGCTTCGTCCAGGATGCAATTGACGTTGTAGGTATAGCGGATGAGTTTTAGAGTCAAACTTTCCTTTTTCATGACAAGCTCCTATTCTAGCCAAAAGAGGCTGTTGAGGTCGGTTCCCAGCACTCGTGCCAGGTTGAGACAGAGGTCTAGGGAGGGGTTGTACTTATCATTTTCAATCATATTGATGGTCTGGCGCGAGACTTCAATTTGCTGAGCTAAAGCTAGCTGGGAAAGGCCAGCGGCCTGCCGATACTCTTTGACACGGTTCATCATTTCTTCTTTCTTAGTGGATGTCGCATATATTTTACACATTCAGTATACAACTACTTTAAATCTGTGTCAACTATATTTGACACATTTCTGGAAAAAATTCTTCAAAAAATTGAAAGCGATATTTTAAGCTCGATTCTTTCTAAGTATGATATAATAAAAAAATATGATGCAGGAATTTAACCATACGACTGTTCTCTTACATGAGACTGTTGATTTTTTAGAAATTAAGCCAGATGGCGTTTATGTAGATGCGACTCTGGGTGGAGCAGGGCATAGCGAGTATCTTCTCAGTCAGTTGAGTGAGAAGGGTCATTTATATGCCTTCGACCAAGACCAGACCGCTATCGACCATGCCCAGATTCGTCTGGCTCCCTACATCGAAAAAGGGATGGTCACCTTTATCAAGGAAAATTTTCGCAATTTGAAAGACTGTCTTGCAGAGCAGGGCGTGACTGCTATTGATGGCATTTGTTATGATCTGGGCGTTTCTAGTCCCCAGCTAGATGAGCGTGAGCGCGGTTTTTCCTACAAACAGGATGCACCACTGGACATGCGGATGGACCAGGAAGCTTCGCTGACAGCTTATCAGGTGGTCAATACTTACGATTACCATGATTTGGTACGGATTTTTTTCCGCTACGGGGAAGATAAATTTTCCAAGCAAATTGCACGAAAAATCGAGCAAGCTCGTAGTGTAAAACCGATTGAAACGACGACTGAGTTGGCCGACATCATTAAGTCTGCCAAGCCTGCTAAGGAGCTCAAGAAAAAAGGTCATCCCGCCAAGCAGATTTTCCAGGCCATCCGTATCGAGGTCAATGACGAGCTGGGGGCGGCTGAAGAGTCTATCCAGCAGGCCATTGATTTGCTGGTGCTGGACGGACGGATTTCGGTCATCACCTTTCATTCCTTGGAAGACCGCTTGACCAAGCAGCTTTTTAAGGAGGCCAGCACAGACGACGTGCCTAAGGGCTTGCCCTTTATCCCAGATGATTTGAAAGCACCGCTTGAACTGGTCAATCGAAAACCAATCCTGCCCAGCGCGCAAGAGCTGGCGGCTAATAATCGTGCTCACTCAGCCAAATTGCGCGTGGCAAAAAAGGTACATGTATAAGGAAAGCCTATGTTAGAAGAAAAACACAGAGATGACGCTATGCACGTCATCAGTCAAAGAATTAAAACATTTACGCGTGTGGAGCAAGCTTTTTATGGGAGTATTGTCCTGTCGGGCTTGATTCTGGCGATTGGCATTATCTTCATGCAGACGCGTCTCTTGCAGATTCGGTCGGAAATGGCGGATGTCAATCAGCAGATTAGCGCCAAGCAGTTGGAAATAGATGATGCCGAGCAGGCGATCAACGACCTGACTCGTTATTCTCGTCTCATGGAGATTGCCGAAGAAGAGGGGCTAACCTTTAATAACGATAATATTGGAGTTGCTGAATAATGGCAAAGAGAAGTGGATTGAAGAGGAGACTCTTGCGCTATGTTTTAAAAACACGTAAGCGTCCAGCACAAAATCGACGGCGGGTGGGGCAAAGTCTCATCCTCCTGTCGGTCTTTCTGTTTTGTATCATTTTGATTAATTTTGCGATTATTATTGGGACGGATTCTAAATTTGGTCATGATTTGTCAGAAGAGGCGCAAGCGCGCCATCAAACGGAAGTCACTGTACAGGCGACACGGGGGACCATCTATGATCGCAATGGCACTCCGATAGCAGAAGATTCTACCACCTATACGGTCTATGCTATTATTGACGACACCTACGTGTCTGAGGCGGATGAGCCTCTCTATGTGCAAGAGAGTCAATATGATCAGGTGGCTAGCATTTTCAAGGAATTGCTAGGGATGGATAAGGATTTTGTCAAAGAACAGCTGTCCTTGTCTGGTTTCCAGGTTTATTTTGGAGCCAATGGAAAAAATATTTCCTACTCCACCATGACCACTATTGTCGAAGCTATGGATGCGGCTGGGATTCAAGGAATTGGTTTTGATACAAGTCCTGGTCGGATGTATCCCAATGGCGTTTTTGCTACCACCTTTATCGGTCTTGCCCAACTGGAAGACAATGATGATGGTAGTCAGAGCTTGGTCGGCAAGACAGGATTGGAACAGTCCTTGAATGACATCCTGTCAGGACAAGATGGCAAGATTACCTATGAAAAGGATAGTAAGGGCCGCATCGTTCCTGGCACAGAAATCGTCGAGACGGAAAAAGTTGACGGCCAAGATGTCTACACAACCTTGTCAGCTGACCTGCAACTATCGCTTGAGACCAACATGGATGTCTTCTTTGAAGAGACTGGTGGTGTCTACGCGAGTGCCACACTGATGGCGGCGGACACGGGTGAGATTCTCGCAACCACTCAGCGGCCAACCTTTGATGCAGATACCAAAGAAGGACTGACGGAAGATTTCTTCTGGCGTTCTCTCTTGTACCAAGGAAATGATGAGCCTGGGTCCACCATGAAGGTCATGACCCTGGCTGCCGCCATTGATGAAGGGGTTTTCGACCCGAATGAATACTATACCAATAACGGCTACACAATAGCGGACGCGACTGTTAATGACTGGACAGTCAATGGTGGTCGCGATCCACAAACCCTGACCTTCGCCCAAGGTTTCGCCCTCTCGAGTAACGTATTGATGATGACGCTGGAGCAGCGGATGGGCAATGAAACTTGGCTGAACTATCTTAATAAATTCCGCTTTGGCTACCCAACCCGTTTTGGCTTGATGAATGAGACATCAGGTGTCTTGCCAGAGGACAACGAATTTTCTATCGCTGCATCCTCATTTGGACAAGGAATGTCAGCAACTCAGGTACAGATGTTACGGGCCTTCTCGGCTATCGGCAATGACGGTGTCATGCTGCAGCCTAAATTCATCGCTGCCCTGTATGATTCTAATACGAATTCCGCTCGTCTTGCTGAAACAGAAGTAGTCGGTAACCCGGTCTCTGCCAATGCTGCCTCTCAAACTCGCGATTACATGGTGACCGTTGGTACTGACCCAGTTTACGGAACACTGGTTTCTAGTACAATGGGAACGGTCATTAAGGTAGATGGGTATAATATTGCGGTGAAATCTGGTACCGCTCAGATCGCGGCTGAGGATGGAACCGGATATTTGACGGGTGACTACGACACGATTAATTCGGTTGTTGCCATGATTCCGGCTGAAGATCCGAAATTTATCATGTTTGTCACGGTACAGCAGCCTACCAGCTTCAGTCTGACCCACTGGGCTGATATTGTCAATCCACTTTTATCCTCTGCTATGCAGCTAGAAGACAGTCTCAACCTAACCGAATCTGTTTCTTCCCTAGCAGGCGTCACAGAAGAGACCGAGTATATTTTGGAGGATATCATCGGGGAAACACCAGGTACGACCGCGGAGGAATTGCGTCGTCATCTCGTTCAGCCCGTCATTTTAGGGAATGGGGATGAGATTACCAAGGTTTCCGTCGAAGAGGGGACCAATCTAGCTGCCAATCAGCAGATTCTACTCTTGACCAGCAACTTTACGACGGTGCCAGATATGTACGGTTGGACAAAGGAGAACGTAGAAACCTTTGCCAAATGGACCGATATCGAGATTATCTTTGACGGAACTGGGACAACGGTCACCGATCAAAATGTTGACACAGGGACCAGTCTTGAAGATACAAAAGAAATTACCATAACTTTAGGAGAATAACATGTCAGCTGCTATCATAGCAGGAATTGTTTCCTTCGTTGGGACAGTTCTATTGATTCCATCATTTATACGATTTTACCAGGCCAAGCGCATCGAGGGCCAACAAATGCACGAAGATGTCAAACAGCACCAATTCAAGGCCGGAACTCCGACCATGGGTGGGACTGTCTTTTTAGGGGTCTCTATCCTGGTCAGTCTTATCTTGGCAGCAGTCCTTCGTGTCCAGCTGTCTGGCGCAACCTATGCCATTCTGTTCATTCTCTTTTTGTATGGGATGGTGGGGTTCTTGGATGATTTTTTGAAAATTTTCAAGAAAATCAATGAAGGTCTCCTGCCTTGGCAAAAAATGGCTCTGCAGATTCTAGGCGGCTTGGTCTTTTGTTTCTTCCATATCCGTCAGGCTTCGGGTCCAGGCCCAGATACTCTGGTGATTGGACCGATGCATCTAACTCTAGGTGTCTTCTATGTCTTTTTTGTCCTCTTTTGGGTAGTCGGCTTTTCAAATGCCGTCAATCTGACAGATGGGATTGATGGGCTGGCCTCGATTTCCGTTGTCATTAGCCTTCTGGCTTATTCGGTTATTGCCATCCAGCAAGGGCAGATGGACGTTCTCTTTATCTGCGTCAGCATGATTGGTGGGCTGCTTGGCTTCTTTGTCTACAACCACAAGCCTGCCAAGATCTTTATGGGGGATGTAGGATCGCTTGCGCTCGGCGGGATGTTAGCTGCGATTTCTATCGCCCTGCGCCAAGAATGGACCCTGCTCCTAATTGGCTTGGTTTATGTCATTGAGACGAATTCTGTTATGCTCCAAGTGGCTTACTTCAAGTACACCAAGCGTAAGTACGGCGAAGGCCGACGGATTTTCCGCATGACCCCTTTCCATCACCATTTGGAACTGGGTGGCCTATCAGGCAAAGGAGCACAATGGTCAGAATGGAAGATCGATGCCTTTCTCTGGACAGTAGGGCTTGTCATGAGCGCACTTGTCCTAGCTATCTTGTATTTATAATTCGATAGACGAAAAGGGCAATTTAGCCCTTTTTCTGTTATAATGGATAGACTTAGAAGTAATGAGGACACTATGAAATTTACAGAATTTACCTTTAAGGGTTACATTCAGGAGGCTTTGGCAGATATCCATTTTGTCACTGCCACTCCTGTCCAGGAAAAATTGATTCCTATTGTCTTATCAGGTCGAGACTTGGTTGGTGAATCCAAGACTGGTTCAGGCAAGACCCACACCTTTCTCTTGCCCATCTTTCAACAATTAGATGAGGAAGTCAACCAAGTCCAAGCTGTCATCACCGCGCCCTCACGGGAGCTAGCGACGCAGATTTACCAGGCTGCCCGCCAGATTGCTACTTTTTCACCAGTCGAAGTACGGGTTTCTAACTTTGTTGGTGGGACAGACAAGGCCCGTCAGATTGACAAGCTTCAGACTAGCCAGCCCCATATCGTCATCGGCACCCCAGGTCGTGTTTATGACCTGGTCAAGTCAGGTGATTTAGCCATCCACAAGGCCAAGACCTTTGTGGTGGACGAGGCGGATATGACCTTGGATATGGGCTTTTTAGAGACAGTGGATAAGATTGCTTCCAGTCTGCCTAAGCAGGTGCAATTCATGGTCTTTTCGGCCACCATTCCGCAGAAATTGCAACCATTTCTCAAGAAATACCTAGCCAATCCCGTCATGGAGCAAATCAAGTCACAGACAGTCATTGCCGACACCATTGACAACTGGCTGATTTCGACCAAGGGTCGCGACAAGAATGCCCAGATTTACGAGCTTACCCAGCTCATGCAGCCTTACTTGGCCATGATTTTTGTCAATACGAAAACGCGGGCTGACGAGTTGCACAGCTATCTGACCAATAACGGTCTCAAAGTCGCCAAAATTCATGGAGATATACCACCGCGGGAACGCAAGCGGATTATGAATCAGGTTAAAAACTTGGACTATCAGTATATCGTAGCAACGGACTTGGCAGCCCGCGGGATTGATATCGAAGGTGTTAGCCATGTTATCAATGATGCTATTCCGCAAGACCTGTCTTTCTTCATTCACCGGGTCGGCCGTACGGGCCGCAACGGACTGTCTGGCACCGCTATTACCCTTTACCAACCGAGCGACGATGCGGATATCCGAGAGCTGGAGAAACTCAACATCAAGTTTGTCCCTAAAGTCATCAAGAATGGGGAATTTCAGGATACCTATGACCGTGACCGTCGGGTCAATCGGGAAAAATCCCAGGAAAAACTGGACCTTGAGATGATCGGTCTGGTCAAGAAGAAAAAGAAAAAAGTCAAACCAGGCTACAAGAAGAAAATAAAGTGGGCAGTGAACGAGAAACGCCGCAAGACCAAGCGCGTTGAAGCGCGTGCCAAGGGCCGCGCAGAGCGCAAGGCCAAACGCCAAAGCTTTTAAAATAAGGAAGACTCCCTTCGGGGATTTTCTTTGCTAGTCAGAAGGGGAGGTTTCTTGATGACCTTACGCAAAGCCCGTCAGGACGATATCCAGACCATTTACGCCATCCAACAAGCTGCCTTCGCAGACATTTATCGTCGTTATCAAGATGTCGGGAATCCAGTTACCATGCAGCTTGAAGGAATTCAGCAGCGGCTGGAGCAATCAGGTTCCGCCTACTATTTGATTGAGAAGGCGAGCCAAGTGATTGGTTTTATTCGTGCGGTTAGCAGTGAAGAGTCTATACGGATTTCTCCTATCGCGATTGAGCCAGCTTTCCAAGGTAGGGGCTATGGTCGACAGGCAATGACTGAGCTTGAGTGTCTTCTTGGGAGTGATCAGGTCTACCTGTTGTCAACCATTTTACAGGAAAAAGGTCTTTGTCATTTTTACGAATCTCTGGGCTATCAGCGCGTGGACAATCCAATTCCTATCCAAAATGGAATGGATCTGGTATATTATAGAAAGTGGAAGTAAGCACATGTTACAAATCATTTTGAGTCTCTACTTGCAGAGCCTCGTCATTGCGGCAGTCGCTATGCTGGTCTTTTGCCTCCTCTGGTTGGTGGTCCGCTCGGGCCTTAATAAGGACAAAACGCTTGCTGCTCGTCGCGGATTTTTATATGATTTACTATTGATTTACATTATGACAGTCCCTATTCTCTCTTTTGGAGTCATTGGGCTTTTGTTAATTTTTAGAGTATAGAAGGAGAACGTGTATGTACGATACAATCGTGGTAGGTGCAGGGCCCGCAGGGATGACCGCTGCGCTCTATGCTGCGCGGAGCAATTTAAAAGTAGCCATTTTAGAACGTGGTATCTACGGTGGACAGATGCAAAATACCGCTGACATCGAAAACTACCCAGGCTATGAGTCTATCTCAGGCCCAGACTTGTCCGAAAAAATGTATGAACCCCTGTCAAAGTTTGGCGCCGAATACCTCTTTGGCAACCTAGTTCGCATTGAAAATGACGGTGCGGTCAAAAAAATTGTCACAGAAGACGAAACTCTAGAAGCCAAAACAGTTATCCTAGCCATGGGTGCCCAGCATCGTCTGCTTGGCGTGCCTGGCGAAGCAGAATACAACAGTCGTGGCGTGTCTTACTGTGCAGTCTGTGACGGAGCCTTTTTCCGTGATGAAGACCTCTTGGTTGTCGGGGGTGGCGACTCTGCTGTTGAAGAGGCCATTTACCTGACTCAGTTTGCTAAGTCTGTCACCATCGTTCACCGCCGTGATGAGCTTCGTGCTCAAAAGATTATCCAAGACCGTGCCTTTGCCAATGAGAAAATTAACTTCATCTGGGACAGCGTTGTCGAAGAAATCAAAGGGGACGACCGCAAGGTCCAATCTGTCCGCATTAAAAACGTCAAGACAGAAGATGTGACCGAACATGCTTTTGGCGGCGTCTTTATCTACGTGGGGCTGGACCCGATGTCTGACTCTGTCAAAGATTTGGATATCACAGATGAAGCTGGCTGGGTGATTACAGATGACCTCATGGCAACGATTCAAGAGGGCATCTTTGCTATCGGCGATCTCCGTCAAAAACACCTACGTCAGGTCACAACAGCTGTGGGAGATGGTGCTATCGCTGGTCACCAAGCCTATAACTACATCCAGGAAAAAGGGGTCTAAGATGGTCTTTTATCACATTGCTGACATTCAAAAAAATCCAGAAGGCATTCACTTTGACCAAGAACTGAATTTGACAGCAGTCCTGAAAGAGCGAAACCCTGAGATTCTTGATTTATCGCCTATTTCAGTCAAAGGGCACGTCCGCTTTGAGGCAGGATTTTTCCTGCTAGACTACCAAATGTCTTATCAGATTACCATGGCCTCCAGCCGCTCTTTGGAGCCAGTCAATTTGGATGAAGTTGCCTTTATCAGTGAAGTTTTTGTCGCAGACGAAAAGGCTCTCAAGGAACAGGACTTGACTGAAGATGAACTGGTCTTGGTTATCGAAGACGACATCATCAGCTTAGATGATTCTGTTGCGGATAATATCCTCCTCAATATTCCTATCAAGGTCTTGACACCTGAGGAAGAAGCAGGCCAAGTAGCGCTCAGCGGTCAGGATTGGACGGTCATGACAGAAGAAGAATTTCAACAAGCGGCGCAAGAGAAAAAAGAAGCCAGCAGCCCCTTTGCCCAGTTGCAAGGTCTCTTTGATGAAGAATAAAGGGGCATAATTAAATTATCAGAAAATTTAAAAAATCTTGCAAAGCCCTTGTTTTAAGTGTATAATAAACAAGATACTAATTTTATAGGAGTAAGAAACATGACACAAGCAAATTTTGGTGTTGTAGGGATGGCCGTGATGGGCCGCAACTTGGCACTCAATGTTGAATCACGTGGCTACAAGGTTGCCATCTACAATCGTTCAGCCGACAAAACAGAAGATGTTGTTGCGAGCAACCCAGGGAAAAATCTCTTGCCGAGCTACGATGTTGAAAGCTTTGTAAACTCAATTGAAAAACCACGTCGTATCATGCTTATGGTCCAAGCAGGACCTGGTACAGATGCGACTATTCAAGCACTTTTGCCACATTTGGATAAGGGAGATATCCTGATTGACGGTGGGAATACTTTCTTCGAAGATACCATCCGTCGTTCAAAAGAGTTGGCTGACTCTGGCATTAACTTCATCGGAACAGGTGTCTCTGGTGGTGAAAAAGGTGCCCTTGAAGGCCCATCTATCATGCCTGGTGGACAAAAAGAAGCCTATGACTTGGTCGCAGATGTCTTAGAAGAAATCTCAGCTAAAGCCCCTCAAGATGGCAAACCATGTGTGACCTACATCGGCCCAGATGGAGCTGGTCACTACGTAAAAATGGTCCACAATGGTATCGAATACGGCGACATGCAGCTGATTGCAGAGTCCTACGACCTGATGCAAAACCTGCTTGGCCTATCTGCAAACGAAATGGCAGAAATCTTCACTGAGTGGAACAAGGGCGAATTGGATAGCTACCTGATCGAAATCACAGCAGATATCTTGACTCGTAAAGACGACGAAGGTCAAGATGGCCCAATCGTTGACTACATTCTTGATGCTGCTGGTAACAAGGGTACTGGTAAATGGACCAGTCAAAACGCGCTTGACCTTGGTGTGCCATTGTCACTCATCACTGAGTCTGTATTTGCGCGTTATATCTCTACTTACAAGGAAGAACGTGTACATGCTAGCAAAGTTCTCCCTGGTGTAGACTACAAGTATGAAGGTGATAAGGCTGAGCTGATTGAAAAAATCCGTCAAGCCCTTTACTTCTCAAAAATCATCTCTTACGCACAAGGTTTTGCCCAATTGCGTGTAGCGTCTAAAGAGCACAATTGGAACTTGCCATTTGCGGACATCGCTTCTATCTGGCGCGATGGCTGTAT
>CAUTON010000034.1:0-13159 GCA_963539895.1 uncultured Streptococcus sp.
CCAAGCACACCAATAGCCAGACTAAGAAAACCAGCCAGTAAATAAAAGAGTTTTTCATAGATTTTATTATACCAAAAAAGGCTTGTGAAAAAGCGAACAACAAAAGCAACTGTCCAAAAAAACTTGACTTCCTTTCCTGAAAGCGCTATGATAAAGCTATCAAAATAGAAACGAGAGAAGATGCTATGAAACTTCTAGGACTTGTCGGAACCAACTCCGCTCGCTCAACCAACCGCAAACTCTTGCAGTACATCGAAAAGCATTTCGCTAACAAGGCGGATATTGAATTGGTGGAAATCAAAGACCTGCCAACCTTCAACAAGCCTGCCAACCGTGAATTGCCAGAAAGTGTCAAAGAATTGGTCGCTAAAATCGAGGCAGCTGATGGCGTCATCATTGGGACCCCTGAGTACGACCACTCCATCCCCGCTGTCCTCATGAACGCCCTTGCTTGGGTGTCTTACGGCGTCTATCCTATGCTGGGCAAACCAGTCATGATTACTGGTGCTTCCTATGGAACTCTAGGATCTTCTCGTGCTCAATTGCAACTGCGCCAAATCCTTAATGCGCCTGAACTCAAGGCCAATGTCTTGCCAGATGAATTTTTATTGTCTCATGCCTTGCAAGCCTTCGACGCCAATGGCGAGCTCAATGACCTGGAAACCAGCCAAAAGCTGGATGCCATCTTTGATGACTTCCGTCTCTTTGTCACCATGACAGGCAAACTGTCTAACGCCAAAGAATTGCTCCAAAAAGAAGCTGAAAACTTCGACTGGGAAAGCCTGTAAGAGAGGAGAACTACTATGAAATTTGTCGGAATCGTCGGGTCCAATGCAGACCAGTCTTATAACCGCATGTTGCTACAATTTATCCAACGTCGCTTCAAACTAAAATTTGAATTGGAACTGTTGGAAATCAAGGACGTCCCAATGTTCAATCAGGATGAAGACCAATCAGATAACTTTGCCATCCGTTACCTTTACAATAAAATCACGCGTGCAGACGGCGTTATCATCGCAACTCCTGAGCACAACCACACCATCACGCCTGCTCTCAAGAGCACGCTGGAGTGGCTCAGCTTCAATCTGCATCCATTTGAAAACAAACCAATCATGATTGTCGGTGCGTCCTACTACGATCAAGGGACCTCTCGTGCCCAAGTCCATTTGCGGAAAATCTTGGACGCTCCAGGCATCAATGCTTATACGCTTCCTGGCAATGAATTTCTCCTTGGTAAAGCCAAAGAAGCCTTTGATGACGAAGGCAATATCATCAACGAAGGTACTGTCAATTTCCTTGAAACCTGCTTGGATAATTTTGTGAAATATGTAGGAGTGGTATCACAATTGAAAACACCAAAACCAATTGCACCAGAAGATTTGGACTGTAATCATCCAATTGCAACAACCATCACAGGCATTGACCCAGATGACCCAGACTGGTTGGACAAAGCGGCTGCTCAAGTCAACGCAGTTGAAGGCAACACCTATGTCAAACTGGACAAGGGGCTACTGACTGTCGACCAGCTCAATATGTTCCTCAATGCCATGCCGTTTGAGTTGACCTACGCGGATGACAACAACCAATTCCTCTACTATAACAATGCCCATCAAGATCCAAACACCATGTTGGCTAAACGGGTGCCATCTCAGGTAGGAAATCGGATGTCAACTGTCCATGGTACTCTGCCACCAGCCCGCATGAAAAATGTGGAGTGGGTCATCGGTACCCTACGCAACGGCACTCAAGAGTATGTGCGGACCATCGTCCCTGGCTCACCAGCTGAAGTCATCAATACCCACAACTATCAAGCCATGTACTACCCAGACGGTTCTTACGCTGGTATCAACGAAATCGTCTTCAACTTCAAACCTTGGTTGGACTGGTACTTGAAAGAAACTGGACAACAATTGGTCGGTGGCAAGGCAGCTGCAGGCTACAATCCACATGGCGGACATGTCGACGCAACCTCTGGTGCCTCAGATGCTGGCGGACATGCAGAACCTGCTGCAACGGATGCCGATTCTGGCGCTTCATCACACTAAGTAGAATAAACAAAAAGTCAGAAATTTGCGTTTCTGACTTTTTCATATGGTTTCCTTACTCAAACACAAACTGATTATGGTAGAGTTCGGCGTAGAAGCCGTTTTGCTTAAGCAATTCAAAGTGGTTGCCCTGTTCAAGGACCTTGCCATCTTTCAATACGATGATTTCGTCGGCATTGAGGATAGTCTTGAGACGGTGGGCAATGACAAAGCTGGTGCGGCCAGCGATGACGGTCTCCATAGCAGCTTGAATCTTGCTCTCGGTCACGGTATCGACATTGGACGTTGCCTCATCCAGAATCAGGACTTGCGGGTCCGTCAAGAGGGTCCGTGCGATGGAAATCAGCTGCTTTTGCCCTGTGGAGAAGACATTATTTTCGTCATCGACATAGGTCTCGTAAGCCTCAGGCAGACTCATGATAAAGTCATGGATATGAGTGGCACGCGCTGCTGTCTCAATCATGTCTTGACTGGCATCACTACCAAAAGCAATATTCTCCGCAATGGTGCCTGAGAAGAGGACCGACTCTTGCAGGACGATACCGACATTTTCCCGCAGGCTATCTAGGTCATAGTCCCGGATATCCACACCGTCGAAGCGGATAGCTCCACCATCCACGTCGTAGAATCGGTTAATCAGATTCATGATGGTGGTCTTACCAGAGCCAGTCGGGCCGACCACGGCTGTCATCTTACCTTTTGGCGCAATGATGGTCACATCCTGCAGGATAGGCTTGCCTGCCACATAGGAGAAGTCGATGTGGTCAATCTCCACCTTGTCTGTCAGGGTTTCGAAGACCGTGCCGTTTTCTGGACGCACTTCTTCCGGTTCGTCAAACATCTCCTGGATGCGGGCTGCACCCGTGAAGGCCAGCTGCATCTCAGCCCAGCTTGAAGCCACCTGCATGAGGGGTTGGTAGTACTGCTGAGAATACTGCACGAAGGTCACGACAAGACCCAGCGCTGCGGCAGTTGAGAGGTTGCTGTCATTGAGCACTAGACTGGAGCCTGCGAAGATGACAATGGCCGTGTTGATGAGACTCATCCCATTCATGACGGGGAACAACATCCCTGAGAAAATCCGTCCTCTAAAGGTTGCCTGACGGACTTTGGCATTTTGCTCGATAAAGCCTCCGATGACCTGCTCCTGCAGACCTTGAACGATGATGGCTTTCTGGCCAAAGATATTTTCATCCATGTAGGCGTTGAGCTTGCCGACTTCCTTTTGCTGCAGGTCGGTATACTTGCGAGACATTCGGATGATAAAGACTAGGAAAATCAGGGCAATCGGTGTCGTGGCAATGGTAATCAGCGCCAGCTGGACATTCTGGATGAACATCATGATGACGATGCCAATGTAGAGCACAGACTGGGTCACGACCGTGACCAGGGACTGATTGAAGGCATTTTGAATGTTATCGAGATCCGAAGTGAAACGCGATAAAATCTCGCCATCTTGATGGCGGTCAAAGAAGCTGACTGTCAGACGTCCCAATTTTCCAAAAAGACCCTTGCGCATCTCATTGGTCGAATGCGCAATAATGCGGGTAAAGAGGAGAGAGTAGGTCATGGCTGCCACCGACATAAAAATAACAGCGACCAACAAGGAATACATGACCTGCGTAAAGGCTGCACGGTCTACTGCCTGATCCGCTGCAATCGACTGCACAATCAGAGTCAGCTGGGTGATGGCCTGACCGATATAGACCGGCGCCAAAACTTGCATGAGGGTAGAGACAAGCACTGCCAGTAAAATAATCACAAAGTAAAGCTTGTAACGCTTAAAGTAATTCCAAAAGAAACGAGCTGTTTTCATACATGATACAAAGAGCGACCAGAAAACGACAGAAAAATAGGAAATGAGCGCCGTGTACTTGCACGCTAGCTTCATTTATCTTTTTTCCGAACTTTTCGACCGAGTTCAATTTAGCTTGTTTGCTAAACGAATTTACTCCTCTGCCTCCTTTCCTTTTTGTGTTTCAAAGATTTGACGGTAGACGTCATTATTTGCGACAAGCTCCTTATGGGTTCCTTGTCCAATCAAGTGACCATCTTCTAAGACCAGAATCTTGTCAGCCTTAACGACTGAAGAAATTTTTTGTGCGATGATGATGGTGGTGGTGTCCTTGAGGTCCTTGTTGAGGGCTTCTTGGACTAGTTTCTCAGACTTGGCGTCGAGGGCCGAAGTCGAGTCATCTAGGATGAGAATTTTAGGATTGGAGACCAGACCACGTGCGATTGACATGCGCTGCTTCTGTCCGCCAGAGAAGTTATTGCCGCGCTCTTCCACTTCTGAGTGGTACTTGTCAGGCATGCGATTGATAAATTCCGTAGCTTGAGCAATAGCGGCTGCCCGCTCTAGGTCGGCATGTTCCGCATCTAACTTGCCCTGACGAATGTTTGAGGCAATGGTTCCCGAAAAGAGAATGGCCTTTTGCAGGACGATGGAGACCGTATTGCGGAGCGTCGCTTGACTGACTGTCTTGATGTCGACACCACCGATTTCAATCCTTCCTTCTTGTGGGTCAAAGAGACGAGGGATGAGCTGGGCTAGGGTAGATTTCCCAGCACCCGTAGCCCCGACCACACCGACCATCTGACCAGGCTCAATCTCAAAAGAAATATCTTTCAAGGTTGGTTTGTCATCGTTTGGATAGGCGAAAGTTACATGGTCAAAGCGCAGGCTGGCACCTAATGTCTCCTCTGGCTTGTCCTCAAAGGTCATGGCTGGCTCCGTATTCAAGACCTCATTGATCCGACGGATAGACACCATGGCACGGGTAATATTGCTCCCCATGAAGCCGACCATGATAATCGTAAACATAATCTGCATGAGATAGGTATCAAAGGAAGCTAGACGTGTCACAGCCTCCGCCTGATTGCCCGTCATGTAGGAAACGCTGTAAATCGCGGCAAAAATCGCCAGATAAGATACCAAAATAAAGACAGGCTCCAAGACAGCAAAACCATTACCGATAAAGAGATTTTGCTTAAGCAGGTCGTCTGACACCTTGCGGAATTTTTCTTCTTGATTTTTCTCTTGGACAAAGGATTTGACCACGCGCACACCACGCAAATTTTCCTTGGCGATGGCATTGATGCGGTCCATGAGTTTTTGAAAGAGGGCAAAGCGTGGTCCCATAATCCCCATGATAGTCACCATGGCAGTTGCGATTAGGACCACCATCAGCACGACCACCCACCAGAGTTCAGGCAAAGTTGTTAATGCGAAAAAGACCGCCCCAATGAAGAGCAAGGGCATCCGCAAAAGGACCTGAAAGAACATCATGAGCAGGTTTTGGATTTGGTTGATATCATTGGTCATCCGCACGACCAGATTTCCTGCGTTAAATTCCTCAATATTGGCGTATGAAAAGGTCTGGATTTTCTTAAAGAGCCGCTCACGGATATCAGCTGAGACGGACTGGGCGATATAGGCTGCCAGAATTGTATTGGTGGCACCGGCCACCAGACCGACTGCCGCAATTCCTAGTAAGCGTACCCCAATAGACATGATTTGTCCACGGTCATTATTAGCGACTGCTTCTAATACATTTTGCAAAAAACGTGGCTGCAAGAGACTGCTGAGCACATACAAGAAGACCATAAAAAAAGAGCCTAAGGCTTGCCACTTATACTTTTTCAAGGCTGCAAAAAGCATGGATTCCTCCTAAAATTTATTTCCCCTAGTGTACCATGCTTCCTCAAAAAAATCCACTAGTTGATATAAGGGCCTAGTTAGGAAAAACTGGCCTACTATGATATAATGAAAGTGGTTTTCTATTAAAGATAGGAGAAGAATTATGGCAAAACAAAAAATCGCTGTCCTGGGTCCTGGTTCTTGGGGAACAGCCCTCTCCCAAGTCCTCAATGACAACGGACACGAGGTCCGCATCTGGGGAAATGTCCCAGAGCAAATCGATGAAATTAACAACCAACACACCAATACCCGTTATTTTAAGGACGTGGTATTGGATGAAAACATAAAAGGATACAAAGACTTGTCCGCAGCCTTAGACGGAGTTGATGCTGTACTCTTCGTCGTGCCGACAAAAGTAACGCGGCTGGTTGCCAAGCAAGTGGCTGCAACCTTGGACCATCAGGCCATCATCATGCACGCCTCAAAAGGGCTTGAACCTGGCACACACGAGCGCCTCTCAACCATTCTCGAGGAAGAAATCCCTGCTGAGCTCCGCAGCGAAGTGGTCGTGGTCTCTGGACCAAGTCACGCAGAGGAAACCATTGTACGTGATATCACCCTGATTTCTGCTGCTTCAAAAGACATCGAATCCGCTCGCTACGTGCAAAAACTCTTCAGCAACCACTACTTCCGCCTCTATACCAATACCGATGTCATCGGGGTCGAAACAGCTGGAGCCCTGAAAAATATCATCGCCGTTGGTGCTGGGGCCCTGCACGGACTAGGCTACGGAGACAATGCCAAGGCCGCCATCATCGCGCGCGGCCTGACAGAAATTACCCGACTTGGAGTCAAGATGGGAGCTGACCCACTGACCTATAGCGGTCTGTCTGGCGTAGGAGACCTCATCGTCACAGGGACCTCTGTCCACTCTCGTAACTGGCGAGCTGGAGATGCCCTCGGTCGCGGTGAGAAGCTAGAAGATATCGAGCGCAACATGGGCATGGTCATCGAAGGTATTTCTACTACCAAGGTTGCCTACGAAATCGCCCAAGAATTGGATGTTTATATGCCGATTACGACGGCGATTTACCGTGTGATTTATGAAGGTGCGAGCATCGATGAAGCTATCAAGCAAATCATGTCCGGTGCCTTCCGCCACGAAAATGAATGGTCATAGGAGAAATTATATGAAAAAACAAGTACGCAAAGCTGTGATTCCAGCTGCTGGATTAGGAACTCGCTTTTTGCCAGCAACCAAGGCACTGGCTAAGGAAATGCTGCCAATCGTCGACAAACCAACAATTCAATTTATCGTAGAGGAAGCTCTGGCATCTGGTATCGAAGACATCCTAGTTGTCACTGGCAAGTCCAAGCGCTCGATCGAAGACCACTTTGATTCTAACTTTGAATTGGAATACAATTTGGAGCAAAAAGGGAAAACGGAACTCCTCAAGCTGGTCAATGATACCACGGCGATCAACCTCCACTTCATCCGTCAGAGCCATCCACGTGGGCTGGGTGACGCAGTGCTACAAGCCAAGGCCTTTGTCGGTAACGAACCTTTTGTCGTCATGCTGGGTGATGATCTTATGGATATCAATGGTACAGGCCGTCCGCTGACCAAGCAACTGATGGATGACTATAATAGCACCCATGCGTCCACTATCGCTGTCATGCCCGTCCCTCATGATGAAGTCTCTGCCTACGGTGTCATTGCACCCCAAGGCGAAGATGACAAGGGACTTTACAGCGTGGAAACCTTTGTGGAAAAACCTGCACCCGAAGATGCCCCAAGCGATCTGGCTATCATCGGCCGCTACCTCCTGACGCCTGAGATTTTTTCTATTTTGGAAAATCAAGCTCCAGGTGCTGGCAATGAAATCCAGCTGACCGACGCCATCGATACCCTCAATAAGACTCAACGCGTCTTTGCCCGTGTCTTTACTGGCAATCGCTACGATGTCGGTGATAAATTTGGCTACATGAAGACCTCTATTGAATACGGCCTCAACCATCCACAGACCAAAGAGGACCTCAAGCAGTATATTATCGATTTAGGGAAAAAATTATCTGAGGAAGAATAAATTTTCTAGAATGCACAAAAACCGAGTTCCGCCCGAACTCGGTTTTCTTATACGCCATAAAAAACTATCCAGACACCAAAGGCAAAAATGGCAAGGTAGACTGCCCAAGCGGCTGCCCGTTGCCAGAGCGGGAAGATATTTCTCTCGCTCCGCAGAGGAATCATGAAGGCACAGAGAGCGCCACCAATGGCGCCACCTAAATGGCCAGCCACGCTGATGCTAGGCGAGATGACTGTAATCAATACATTGGCAACAAGAAGGCCCATGTAGGCCTGCCCCAACTGCCGCAAATAAGGGCTCCGCACGTAGAAACGTAGCACGGCCATGATGGCAAAAAGACCGAACAGCGAGGTCGAAGCCCCTGCTGCCACCGTGTTTGGGCTCAACAGGAGCGTAATGACGTTGCCCATGATGCCCGAGAGCAGATAAACGACCAAAAACTTCCAATGCCCGAAAATCATCTCCAGTTGGCGGCCCAAGAAATAGATAGACAGGCCATTAAAGAAGATATGCTGCCAGCCGATGTGAACGAAAATGGGCGAGATAAAACGCCAGAGCTCGGGATAGCCATTTTTCATGGACCAACCGAACATCCCACCGAACTCATAAATGGTCGCCGCACTGGTCGCTTGACCCGGCCGCAAAATCTGTATGAGCAGGAAATAGAGCACCGTCACTGTCAGAAGTCCCATCGTGACGGGGAATCGCTTATATTCTTCCTTTATGTCATTCCAATTCATAAAATACCTCCTGAACTGCGATGTCATAGGCATCGGGTTCAAACATTCTTTGCTGGAAACTGTAGGCTGTGCTAACCGTGTCGCCAGAATAATCTGCCAGATAACGATCATAGTAGCCACCGCCGTAGCCGATACGATAACCCGCATTAGTAAACACCACACCTGGCACATGGATGAAGTCAATCTCTGACTTAGGCACGGCTAGCTCACTTCTCGGCTCCAGTAATCCAAACTTGGTCGGAACTAAGTCCTCTTTATCGTAGGCCACAAAAATCATTTGGCCCTGACCGTAGGTCTTAGGCACCAAGACTCGTTTGCCGTCCGCCTGCGCTTGCGCAATGAGGAGCTGCGTATCCACCTCGTGCTCAAATGCCAGATAGGTGGCGATGGTCTGTGCCTTTTGGTAAATAGCAGATCTGGTCAGCTGATCGATGAGCTGCCTGTCTTTTAGGGCTTTTTCTAACTTGTCTTGCGCTTTTAACTGTGCGAGCACAGTCCTGCGCAGTTCTGATTTTGTCATGGGACTATGATAGCAAAAAATAGAAAAAAAGTCTGTCCGCAAAGACAGACTTGATTTATTGTGCAGCTTTCATCTTAAGAAACTTGGAAATTTCTGCGACTGCAAAAGGCAGGGCTTTCTCGTCTGGACTCATCTTGGCATGGTGGAGAGCGTAGGGCGTGTCAATCCCCAACCAGAACATGACGCCAGGGACCTTGTTGAGCAGGTAGCCGAAGTCCTCCCCCGTCATAGCTGGTGGGCAGTCGATGAGATTGACAGCAGGCGTCTGGTCAAAGAAGTCCATCAGTTCTGCTGCTAGTTCTGGATTATTTTCCACGGGGAGGTAGCCGCCTTGGTTGAGCTCGATGTCGACTGTCATGCCAAAGCTTGCTGCCACACCTTCTGCGATTTCTCGCACCCGCTTCTGGATGAGAAGGCTCATATCTTGCGTCAGGGTGCGGATGGTCCCATGGAGAAAGGCTGTTTCAGCAATGACATTATTGGTCACGCCAGCCTGCATGGAGCCAAAGGTCACCACACCGCCCTGGATGGGGTCGACATTACGGCTGACCACGGTCTGGACCTGAGTGACAAAATAGCTAGCTGCAACCAGAGCATCGTTGGCCTCATGCGGGAAAGCTGCGTGGCCACCCTTGCCAGTGAAGGTGATTTTAACCTCACAGGTACCCGCAAAAAGGGTCCCCGTATTGGTGGCAATATCGCCCACCTTGAAATCAGGCCGCACATGCAAGCCGTAAAACTCATCAGGTAACCAGTCGCCAAAAGCACCGTCCTCATACATGAGCATGCCACCCGCAAAGTTCTCCTCAGCAGGTTGGAAGAGAAAGAGGACGTTGTTCCTAGGCTGGGTTTGGACCAGCTGGTCAAGCAGCCCCAGAGCTGTGGTCATGTGCATATCATGTCCGCAGGCGTGCATGCGCCCTTCGTGTGTGCTGGCAAAATCAAGCTCAGTCTGCTCGACGATAGGCAAGCCATCAATATCCGTCCGCCAGCCGATGGTCTTCTCAGGCGCAGAGCCTTGGAGAAAGACTAAAATCCCTGTCCGCCAGGTCTTCTGCTCCACAAACTCCTTGCCAGCCGTAATCTCCGCAATCCGCTCCAAGAGATAAGCCTGGGTCTTAAACTCCTCCAGGCCCAGTTCTGGAATCTGGTGCAGGTCACGGCGGATTTTTATCAAATCAAGTGTCATCTGAATTTCCTTCTAGAAAAGCTTGAGTCTTCCCCAAGCTTTCAATGATTTATATCTTACAAATTGCGCAGGGCGTCTTCCAGCGCTGTTTTTTGTTGGGTTTTTTCGTCGATTTCTTTGATGATGCGGGCTGGGACACCAGCCACAACCACGTTTTCTGGGACGTCTTGGGTTACGATTGCACCAGCAGCGACGACGGAGCCATTGCCCACTTGGACACCCTCGATAACAACGGCATTGGCACCGACAAGGACATTGTCGCCAATATGGACGGGGGCAGCTGAAGCTGGCTCGATGACACCCGCAAGGACAGCACCTGCACCGATGTGGCTGTTCTTCCCAACAGTGGCACGACCACCCAGGATAGCACCCATGTCAATCATGGTTCCAGCGCCGATTTCAGCACCAATATTGATGACAGCCCCCATCATGACAACGGCGTTGTCTTCGATGGTCACTTGATCACGGATGATGGCACCTGGTTCGATACGAGCATTGATGTTGCGCTTGTCAAGGAGTGGCACAGCAGAGTTGCGGCCATCTTGCTCCACGACATAGTCTGTGTTTTCCGTCAGATTGGCAAGGAGAGGCTCAATATCCTTCCAGTCACCAAAGAGGACGTTGCCAAGTTTCACAACATTTGCTGGTACAGTGGCTGCCAATTTCCCTTCAAAGGTTACTTTAACATTGGTTTTCTTCTCAGCATTACCGATAAAAGCGATGATTTCTTGTGCAGACATTTTTTGTGCAGTCAAATTACGATACCTCGAGCGTCTAGCTCATTCTTTCTAATTCTCTTGATTAGTTGTTATTATAGCAAATTTTCTGACAATTTGAAACAAAAAAGGACCCCGAAGGGTCTGAATATTATTGAATATCAAGAGTTACAATTGCTGGGTCCCCAATATAGTCAAATGACCATGATGGTTCAACTTCCAGCTCCATCGCACCTGACCCATTTACACCAAAATGTTGCACCGCACCTTCGTAACTACGACCAGATGAAATACTATCATAGGTATTAGTGTTTGGATAATCTTCCATTTTAGCACCATTTACATATAGTGTAATATCACTTCCTAAAATATAATCCTCGTCAGATAGATTAGTTGTATTGTAAGTCACCTTGAGAACTTTTTCTGGGTTTGTATCGTCGAATTCGTTTCGCTCATCTGTCCATTCAACATTCGTAATTGTAATTTCAGCTACTCCATCAAATACAATCGTATCCCCAACAGCAAAGGTAGTTGTTTCTTCTGATGAGCTAGATTCCTCAACAACTTCAGAGCTGCTACTTGCGGTCTCTTCTTTTGCAGTTGGCTCAGAAGAAGAACTTGAACATGCAGCCAATCCTAAAGCAGCTAAAAGCGCTACTGACAACAGTGTAAATTTCTTTTTCATCGTTTTCTCCTTTATATATGAAAATGTTTACAGTTTCATTATATATATATACATATAATGTCAATACTTTTCTAAAAAAGTTTTCATGTAAAAAACCAGCATTGCTGCTGGTTCGCTCTTATGTTATCAAGGCAAGCAATTCTGCCAAATCTGCAATTTCCTGCTCGACCAGTGTCTCATCGCTGGCTTTATGGTTGCGCTTATTGAGCCAGATGGAGTGCCAGCCCGCCTGGCGACTGCCAACCACATCGTTTTCAAAAGAATCGCCGACATAGGTGATTTCGTCGGGCGCTAGCTGCAAGATTTCCTCCATTTTTTGAAAAATGATGTTGTCAGGCTTCTGACAGCCAACTTCCCCAGAGATAAGCATATGCTCTGTTGGTATCCATTTCTCCAAGCCCAGCTGAGTAATCTTCATCCGCTGGTGCAGACCGGGACCATTGGTGATGATGCCGAGAGCCAACCCCTTATCCAGGCAGAGCTGAAAAATCTCTTCCGCCACCGCAGTCAGCTGGATTTTCCCTTGGTTCTCCGCATAGGTGTGCTGGATAGCAAGGGATTTCTCATCTGAAAAGTCCATCCCCTGCTCCAAAAAGGCATGCCGCAAGCGATAGACATACATATCCTCCATGCTCATGATGCCTGCCTGCGAGTCCGCAAAGACCAAATCCCCATACCTGCGGCTGGCCACATAGAGAGCCTGCAACTGATTCGCATCTGACAAACCTGTGTGCTGCCGCACCGCGTCCGCAAAAGGCTGCAACTGATCATAGAGCGTATCATCCACATCAAACACAAGAGCTTTCATCTGATTTCCTTTCTAGACCAAAAGAGCCACACGGGCTCTTAGGTTAATTATACAAGTTTTTGATACGACTTGTCACGCCTTTTAGGTTGTAACATTCTGCATAGTCACGAATTGGGCGTTTGATATGGTCAATGACATAACGACGGCCATCAATATCGTGTGCTGAAAGATTCGCATACAATTTATCAATTTCAGCCTTCACTTCATCATCATTGAAGGTATAATGACCAGCGATATCCAAAATTTCTTCTTGCAATTCTTTAGAACCTGCCAGAATTTGATCAACTGTCAAATCTTTTTGATCGCCGACCATCCATTTGCGCCAGCGTTCACTCTTGATAGCATGCACGAGCAAGACTTCGCGGACATTTGAAGCTTCTGAAATCAAACCATATTCCAATAATTTTGCTTCAACATTCGCCAAGTTCAAGTAAGCACGAGTTTCTTCTGTACCATATTGAGGAGCAACGTTGGTAGCTGTAATGTGCGAAGGGATATGCTCAAGCAAGGTCACATCATCCAGATAGTCCCCATTATGCTCTTTCAATCCGACGCCATATTTCTTCGCCATTTGCGCCAAATCATAAGCATTCTTAAAGTTGAAATGTCCGACTTGCTCCGTCTTACGAGTCAAGGTACCCGTTTGTCCAACGATAAAGGTTGGCATTGGCAAGCCGCGTTTGCGTTCTATCAGATAGCCCATCTCTTCTAAAAGTGTTAGTTCGCTGT
>CAUTON010000035.1:0-13081 GCA_963539895.1 uncultured Streptococcus sp.
TCTAATATAAAAAGAGCGACATCAATTGGATATTTAGAACAATTATTGGATTTTAATAATTTAAGTGGCGGACAACAGGAGAGATTACAGTTGGAAAATATCCTATTTTCTGATGATGAATTAATTCTTCTTGATGAACCTACAACTAATCTTGATGCAGAGAATATTGAATGGTTAACTAATATGGTTAACTTGATAAATAAAACAGTTCTGATGATTTCACATGATAGAGAGTTTCTTGATCGAACAGCTGACCGAATAATTTTTGTGGAAAATGGAAAATTGCAGAATTTTTATGGAACTTATTCAGAGTTTCAAATTTGGGAAGAACATAAAATAGAAAAGCAGCTAGCTCAATATAAACAGGATATCAAAAAGAAAAAACAACTTGAGAAAGCTTTGAGGGAAAAGAAAGAGAAAGCTGATAAATTATTAAAGAAAAAGAAAAGCGTGTCACAATCCGAATGGAAGATGCGATCGTTAGTTGGTGACTATGAAGGTAAGGCTAAATCGCTAGCAAAAAGTGCTAAGAGTATGGAGAGCCGCTTATTAAGAGAAGAAGTTACCACTCAGCCACAAAGACGTAAGCAATTGACAATTAGGGTCCCTGAAACGTTATCAATGAAGAAGGGAAAATCGCTAATTAGAATAGGGGACAGTAGTTACAAGAATTCTAATAATATTGCTTTAAAGATAAAAAACTTTAGTGTCAAGGCGGGGGATAAAATTTTTTTAGAGGGAAAAAATGGAGCAGGTAAAACTCAATTTCTTGAATTACTCTGTTCAATTAAAGACTTTATCTCTAGGGAAGATTACATATGTGATAATCTATCTATCGGATATTTTAAACAATCTTTAAACCTATTTGATGAGGAAGCCGAGTTGCTAAAAACATTATTGCAGGAGTCCGAACAAGACAATCAAGTTGTATTCGATACATTAGCTAGTTTAGGTTTTAGAAATGATGAAATGAAACGAACATATGGCCATCTAAGCGGTGGTCAGAAGGTCAAGGCGAACTTAGCTAAAATATTATTAGGAAATTATAATCTTTTACTCCTTGATGAGCCTAATAACTACTTAGATATTGTAGCTACGGTAGCCTTGGAGAATTTTTTGAAGCGTTATGATGGAACATTTATTCTAGTTACACATGATAAGAGGCTTAGAGAGTCAGTGTGTGACAAACAAATTACAGTCGATTCATTGGAGATATGTTCTCAGTGAGAAAGTTGAAAAATATTGGTAACTTGCATGCGGAGTTAGATAAAATCAGTTAAGAATACTCAATTCTGGATTGAAGAAAAAGTCTATTTTAGACTATTTTCTTCAATCTTTTTTTAATTCACAGAGCATATGCAAAACATTGTTATACTGTCGTTTGCAAAGAAACAATGACAGAGGGCAGTCTTTTTGGTATAATGAGATGATATGGCAGTCGTGCTCGCGATGCCAACCTACCAAGGAGAAAACCATGACAGAAAAAGTAGAACACTTATCTCGTCGCATGCGCTCGAGTCAAGGCAAGCGCCGCCGACAGCCAGATAAAGCTCTCAAAAAAAGTGATGCTGATGTGAATCCGATCAATACGGAATTTAAACAAGGTCTTATCAAAACACGCTTTTTACCAGCCCTTGTCTGGAGTTTGATTCTCAGTTTGTTCAGCGTGGCAAATCCCTATTTAATCAGCCTTGCTAGCAATCTGCAGACTCAGAATCTCTATGCCGGCTTTGCTATGCAGTCAGGGCAAGTGCCATACGGCGATTTCTTTGCGACAGATGGAGTGCTCTTTTATCTATTGACCTATCTGGGTTCCTCTTTTGGGACAACGCTTGTTTTTGCGGTACTTCAGTTTATTGCGCTAACGATAGCAGGGATTCATTTCGATAAAATTGTGGGCTATTTTAGCAAAAGTCGCGAGATGACGGATCAGCTGACAGTCTGGTTCTACTTGTTTATCTTGGCGTTGGACTTTGGCGGTATCTATGCCAGTCTGTACGCTCTGCCATTCCTCTTGTCGAGTATCTGGTTTTTAATCCGTTATTTTGAGGAATCTCTGCGGGATGAAGCCTTTTTGCTTTACGGTTTAGACGCGGCGGTTGTCTTTCTGATTGCGCCAAAGAGTGTTGTCCTGTGGATTATCGCCACGCTCGTCCTCTTTATATATAACATGCGTCGGAAACGCTTGGCACGCGGTTTCTACCAATTCTTGACGGCTTTATTCGGTTTCCTGCTGGTCCTTTATTCTGTCGGTTATTATACCTTTGTCAAACAGATTTTGGGCGATGCGATTAACCAAACGTTTATTTATAATCTTTCCCTTGATTTTACCTATAGTAGTATCTTGTGGACAATTTTAATTGTCTGTGGTGTCTTGCTCGTATCGGGCTTTCTCCACCAGTTGGTGGCAACTCTGGGTTCGCTAGGACGGTACAAGCACCGCTACATCAAAGTGGTTGTTCTCCTGGCGTTTTTGGCCCAGCTTGTCTTTATCGTTGGGATGGAAAATTTTGACATCAGCCAGTTGATTATCCTTTTGCCATATGGATTTGTCATGGCAGTCATTCATTTGCAGCCAGAAGGAGAATCGGATATAGTAGGGGAAGGCGACGAAGAAGTCAGGACAGAGCCAGTCTTCTATGATTATTTGCGAAAAGCTTGGTTCTTGCCAATCCTGGCTTGTATCTATATTCCTTTACAACCTATTTTACTCTATGTTCAGGAAGGGATGGCTAATCAGGAACGGGCTGAAATTGCCACCTATATCGCTGAAAATAGCGAAGAAAGCGATCTGATTTATGCTTGGGACGATAGTGCTCTGCTCTATCTAGAAAGTGGTCGCTTATCTGCGGCAACAGTGATGACAGCTGAGCCTTACTTGAACACAAAAGCAAATCAGACCGACGTGGCCTATGATTTGAATCAATTGAAAGCGACCTATATCGTAGTCAATGAGGAAGTAGACATGCTGGATGCTGTGCAGGCAACACTTGATAGTCAATATTCGGCTGTCGATTTGGGAACGGATCAGTTTACGCTGTACAAGAAAAATTAAGATAGGCATGAAACAGCTGTGAAAACGGCTGTTTTTCTATGTTTAGCTAGTATTTGCCTAAAAAACTACATATTGTGTTTTTTATACAAAAATAAAAAAACTGCCACAAGATATTGATTTTATAATTTAGAGTGCTATAATAGGTCTTGTAACAATTTGAATAGAAAAGAGAAACGAACATGGTCAATCAATCAATCATCGTGGTCAAGCGTGACGGACGCAAGGTTCCTTTTGATACGGAGAAAATCTATCAAGCTATGGTGCGGGCGAGCAAAGAAGTGACCCCTATGACTCCTCTTATGGAGAGCAAGCTTGAAGGGATTGCGGAGCGTGTGGTTGCTGAAATTCATGATCGTTTCAAAGATAACATCAAAATCTATGAAATCCAAAATATCGTGGAACATGAACTTTTACAGGCAGGTGAATACGCTATTGCCCAGGAGTACATCAACTACCGCACCAAACGTGATTTTGAGCGGGCAAAAGCGACGGATATCAACTTTACTATTGATAAGCTCATCAACAAGGATCAAACTGTTGTCAATGAAAATGCCAACAAGGATAGCGATGTCTTCAATACTCAACGCGATTTGACGGCTGGGATTGTCGGCAAGTCAATTGGTCTGAAAATGCTGCCAGCTCACGTGGCCAATGCCCACCAAAAGGGCGATATCCACTACCACGACCTGGACTACAGCCCTTATACGCCAATGACCAACTGCTGCCTGATTGACTTTGAAGGTATGCTGAAAAATGGCTTTAAAATCGGGAATGCGGAAGTGGAAAGTCCTAAGTCTATCCAGACGGCGACGGCGCAGATTTCCCAAATCATCGCAAATGTGGCCTCTAGTCAGTACGGCGGCTGTACGGCTGACCGCATCGATGAGTTTTTGGCGCCATACGCCGAGCTCAACTACAAGAAGCACCTAGCTGACGCTGAGAAATGGGTGGCGGCTGATAAGCGCGAAGATTACGCGCGTGAGAAGACGCAAAAAGACATCTACGATGCCATGCAGTCTTTGGAGTACGAGATTAATACCCTCTTTACCTCCAATGGTCAAACGCCTTTTACCTCGCTTGGTTTTGGTTTGGGAACCTCTTGGTTTGAACGTGAAATCCAAAAAGCCATCCTCAACATCCGCATCAAGGGGCTCGGCTCTGAGCACCGCACTGCTATTTTTCCAAAATTAATTTTCACGGTCAAACGCGGCCTCAATTTAGAACCTGATACGCCAAACTATGATATCAAGCAGCTGGCGCTGGAATGTGCAACTAAGCGCATGTACCCAGATATGCTCAGCTATGACAAGATTATCGAACTGACAGGCTCCTTCAAGGCGCCGATGGGCTGTCGTTCCTTCCTCCAAGGCTGGAAGGATGAAAATGGTGTGGATGTGACCTCAGGTCGGATGAACTTGGGCGTTGTCACGGTCAATCTGCCCCGCATTTCCCTTGAAGCAGCTGGTGACAAGGAGAAATTCTGGGCACTCTTTAGCGAACGCATGGGTGTGGCAAAAGATGCTCTGGTTTATCGCGTCAACCGCGTCAAGGAAGCCACACCAGCCAATGCCCCAATCCTCTATCAGTACGGAGCCTTTGGCAAGAAACTAGACAAGACAGACGCTGTCGATACGGTTTTCCAAAACCGCAGGGCAACTGTGTCTCTAGGTTACATCGGTTTGTACGAAGTAGCGACCACCTTCTACGGCCCTGACTGGGAGACCAATCCTGAAGCAAAGGCCTTTACCGTTGATATTGTCCGCCAGATGAAAAAGATCTGCGAAGCTTGGTCTGACGAGTACGGCTACCATTTCTCCGTTTACTCCACGCCGTCTGAGAGCTTGACCGACCGTTTCTGCCGTTTGGATACGGAGAAATTCGGCATCGTCAAGGACATCACCGACAAGGAGTACTATACCAACTCTTTCCACTACGATGTCCGTAAAAATCCGACGCCTTTTGAAAAATTGGACTTCGAGAAGGACTACCCTGCGGCTGGCGCCAGCGGCGGCTTTATCCACTACTGTGAATACCCAGTCCTCCAGCAAAATCCAAAAGCTCTGGAAGCTGTCTGGGACTACGCCTATGATCGTGTGGGCTATCTGGGCACCAATACGCCAATCGACAAGTGCTACAAGTGTGACTTCGAAGGCGACTTTACACCGACCGAGCGAGGCTTTATGTGTCCAAATTGCGGCAACACCGACCCTAAAACGGTGGATGTCGTCAAACGCACCTGCGGCTACCTTGGTAACCCTCAGGCCCGCCCGATGGTCAACGGCCGCCACAAGGAAATCGCTGCCCGTGTCAAACACATGAACGGCTCAACCATTAAGGTTGCAGGACGGAAGTAGATTTTAGCGTGATTGAGTTTAAAGACATTACAGAAGACAATTTTGAGCAGGTTTTGCAGTTGGAATTGGCAGCAGACCAGACCAAGTTTGTGGCTTCCAATCTGCGCTCTTTAGCAGATGCTTGGCTTTACCGCGCCAATGGCGATGTCTTTCCGCGAGCGATTTATGCAGGCGATAGCTTAGTAGGATTTCTCTTGCTGGAAATTGACGAGGAGGAGTCTACCTACCTCATCTGGCGCATGATGATTGATCAGGTACATCAGGGCAAGGGCTATGGGAGAGCAGTTGTAGAAGCCCTTATCGAGGAGGCTAGACGGGCAGGTTTCAACACTGTTCGAGCGGATTGTGTGAAAGAAAATAGCGTCATGGCAAAACTGCTTGAGCACTTGGCTTTTCAAAGTATTGGCCAAGACGACCGTGAGATTTGGACAGCATTGTCCCTTAGAAATTCATAAGGCAAGTTAAATCAATCTCGTCCAATAAATTGGCAGCAAGCCTGCGGTATGTTGATGTCAGATTTGTGGGACAATAACTCAGTGACAGAATAATCGAGAAAAGGAGCCAAAAAGTGGGCAAATACCAACTAGACTATAAGGGTCAAAAACAAGTAGAGCGTTTCCACGAGAAAAACTCTACTGGTACCAGCGATAAGAAAGCGCGCGTGCAGGAGTTGCTTAAGAAAGTGCAAGGTAAGAAAAAATAAAGGGTGGTGACACCCTTTTATTGTAAGGAGAAACTATGCTAACACTCAGACGTCCAAATTTAGGAGATAAAAAAGCTGTATTTGACCTCATGCGAGAGTTTGAAGAAGCGAACTCTGCTCACGATGGCGGTTTTTGGGATGCAGACAACTTTGCCTACGAAGACTGGATTGCTGGAAATCTAGATGCGGAGATGGGGCTCAATATTCCTGAAGGTTGGGTGCCAGCCATTCAATTCGTTGGTTTTGTAGATGACCGAGCGGTTGGCTTTCTCAATCTGCGCCTGCGTTTGTCAGATTACCTGCTCAACACTGGAGGTCATATTGGCTACTCGGTACGGCCGTCTGAACAGGGCAAGGGCTATGCGACAGAAATACTCAAACAAGGCATCAGTGCAGCTTTTTCCAAAAATATCAAAAAAGTGCTGGTGACCTGTCACGATACTAACGCTGCCAGCCGAGCCGTCATCCTCAAAAATGGCGGCATCCTAGAGGATGTCCGCGAAGGAACTGAGAGATATTGGATAGATTTGCAGAGTTAGGCGAACAAAGAAAGGAGCCACATGGAGACGACATTTTGCAATAATCCTGAACCCCAGGAATGGAAGTCAGAAGAGCTCAGCCAGGGGCGGATTATCGACTACAAGGCCTTTAACTTTGTGGACGGGGAAGGGGTGCGCAATTCCATATACGTGGCGGGTTGCATGTTTCATTGCGAGGGCTGCTACAATGTGGCGACTTGGTCCTTCAATGCTGGCATCCCCTACACCCAGGAGCTGGAGGAGAAGATCATGGCGGACTTGGCCCAGCCTTATGTGCAAGGGCTGACGCTGCTTGGCGGAGAGCCCTTTCTCAATACGGGGATTCTTTTGCCTCTGGTTAAGCGGATTCGCCGTGAGTTGCCAGACAAGGACATCTGGTCTTGGACAGGCTACACTTGGGAAGAGATGATGCTTGAAACCGAGGACAAGCTGGAGCTTCTTAGCCTGATTGACATCCTAGTGGACGGGCGTTTTGACCGCTCCAAGAAAAACCTCATGCTGCAATTTCGCGGCTCATCCAACCAACGCATCATCGATGTCCAGAAATCCCTGGCGACAAATGAAGTCGTCATCTGGGACAAGCTCAATGACGGCAACCAGTCCTTTGAACAGGTCAGTCGGGATGAGTTGATATAGCGAAAAAGCCCCTTGAAAGGGCTTTTTTATTTCGTTTTTTCTAATTGCCGACAGGTCAAGACAAAGAAGAGCTGTGAGAAGAGGCCAGTTGCTACGAGAAGGCTGAGGATTTCAGCGCTTGAATAATCCAGCCTTTCCAGATTGCCGATTTCACGTGAGCGTAGTGCTAAGGCTGGTAGCATATAGGGATAGACATACTTGAAAGTCCCGCCGATGAAAATCACAATGAAATTGCCAATACTGCCGAAAGTCCCCAGAGCAACGGACTGAATGATATTGCGAGTTCTTGCCATCAGGTAGGATTGAATCAAGAGGATGGGAAGACTGGTTAGGATAGACAGGAGTGACCATTTGATCAGATGAAGGATGGATAGCTGGTCTAGCTCGCCTTGCAGCCCTGCCACGATGAGGTAGACTAGGACAAGCAGACTTTGAAGCGGGAGTAAGAGTGTCAGCAGGATCACCATTTTCCCAAAAAGCAGACGAGGGATAGAGATGTGATTGGCACGGAGGAGCTCAATCGTCCCGCGCTCAAACTCAGGTAGAAGGCTGAGCCCCACCCAAATCGCAAGGAGCGGCGGATAGAGCAGGTAGCTGTAATAAAAAGTCAGCTGGCCCCAGAGTACACGGCTTTCTGTCCCAGGCACAAAGGTGGCGTGATACATGAAGTAGGTGGTCAGTCCTATGAAACTAGTCAGGGTCAAAAAGAGGGCTCCGACTAGCAATAGTTGGATTTTTTTCGTTTTCCGCCATTCGGCACTGATGTAGGGCATCATGAGAGTTTACCGCCTTTCTTTCGGATGAGACTTTGGACAATGGTAAAGCTGATAAGGGCTAAAATGGCAATCAGTCCAAAGCGCAAAGGTAAGTGGTCCATGGCAAGGAAATCCATGAGCACCTGACCATGTTCCTCGCCTGCATAGTGAAAGCTATAGGGAGACAGGAAAGCAGGGCTGGTAAAGGGAATCCACCAAGACCAGAGGGAGAAAGTCTTGCTCTCAAGGATAATCCCCAAAAAAGCACCGAGGAACCCAGCCCCCAGTAGGAGCCCCTGTTTGTCCATCAGCATGGCTAGAGTCAAATAGAAACAGAGCAAAACAAAAAGTGACAAGAGCCCGCCAGCCAACTTGAGGGCAAGCGCAGACCAGAGAATTGGTACTCCTTGAGTGATGGCGTAGAGGGCAAAGAGCTCTGTTTTGACCAGGCACAAAAATGCCAAATAGAGGAAGGATAGTAGAAATTTATCGGTGAAGACCCGCCTATAAGAGTGGCCATTGGCCTGTTGGAGTCGGAAGGTCTGCCCTTCTTGTTCATTGCGGACCAGACGTGAGGTGAAGAGCGAGACGGCTAGGGGCAAAATCATGGTATCAGTCGTTTGGTTGCTCAGGAGGGCAGCCAGCCCAACTTGCCGAACTTGACCTCCCATCGCTACGATTTCCCAGGCAAATCCGATAAGAAACATCAGAGCCGCTGTCAGATAAGACTTGGTCCGACGACTTTTGAGCCATTCGATTTGAAGTGCTTGGAACATGTCAGACCTCCTTGGTAATGGATAGGAAAATATCTTCCAGACTTTCCCGCTTGCGGATGATTTGATAAAGCGGCACGCTAGCTGTGACGAGATGGCGAATCAGCTCTGCCACTTGTGCATCAGGCATATCAGGCAAAATCAGTTTGTCTGAGCTGCATTCTAGTACTCTAACGGGTAATTGCTGCAGCATTTCTTGGTCAAACTTGCCCCTGACTTCTAGCCAGGAATTGGCCTGAATGTCCTCGATACGGCCTTCGTAGACCAGCTGTCCGTGATGGATAATGCCGACTCGGTCAGCCACGTGTTCGATTTCAGGCAGGATGTGACTGGAGATAAAAATGGTTAGTCCTTGCTCTTTGGCTAGACGGATGATAAGCTCTCGGATTTCATGAATTCCAGCGGGGTCAAGGCCGTTGGTTGGCTCATCCAGCAGGAGAATTTTCGGTTTCTTGACCAGAGCGAAGGCCAATGCCAAGCGTTGTTTCATGCCGAGCGAGTAGTCTTTGACTAATTTTTTGCGGTTTTTAGCTTCTGCCAGTCCGACCAGCTCCAAGGTTGGCTGGATGTTGGCCTTGTCAAAACCGAGCATTTTTTGAAAGACCAGTAGGTTTTCATAGCCGGTCAGATTAGGATAGTAGGACGGCTCCTCGATCATGGAGCCGATGTCTTGCAGATAGCACGTGTCTTTTCCGATGGCTTGTCCATTGACCCAGATTTCTCCAGCAGTTGGTGACAATAGAGATAAAATCATCTTCATAGTGGTGGATTTTCCAGCGCCATTTGGTCCTAGAAAACCGTAGATTTCGCCTTCGTAGACGGTGAGCGATTTGAGATGGACGGTTTCAACGCCCTTAAAGGCTTTTCGCAGATTTTTGACTTGCAATACAGGTTTCATAACTTGACCTCCTTTTCTTTACACCTCTAGTATAGGGCGGTGACCTTACCTCTCCCTGTGCTCAACCTTACTTTTACCTTAATTTTTGGGAAAAGCTACCGCAGCATAGACGAACTGTGCTATACTGACAGTGGAGGTCTTTATGAAGATTCACGACAGAAAACTGCTCATCGTTGATGACAATCCTGAGATTTTACAGTTGGTTCGAGAAACGCTAGCTATCGCAGGTTTTTCCAAGTTAACTCTTGCCAGTAATCAGGCAGAAGCGCTGCACTTGATTCAACAAGAAAGCTTTGACTTTGCAATTTTGGACATCATGCTACCAGATGGGTCTGGATTTGATATTTTGCGCGCAATCCGTCAGACATCGACCATGCCGGTCCTCTTTTTGTCAGCCATTTCAGATATCGAAAAGCAATACCAGGGCTTTGAGTTGGGGGCAGACGACTACATTGTCAAGCCTTTTCGGCCAAAGGAGTTGGAGTTGCGCATTCTCTCCATTTTAAGGAGAACCTACCCTGAGACTGGGCAAAGGATCCAACTGTCTGCTTGTCAGATTGATTTGGATAGGGCGATGGTGATCAAAGACAGCGAGGAAATCCCCTTGACAGCCAAAGAGTTTCAGATATTGCAGACGCTACTGAACGAGAAAAATCGCATCGTGACCCTGGACCATCTGTTGACCAGCGTCTGGGGCCCAGCCTACACAGGTTATGAAAATACGCTGATGGCCCACATCCGAAAGATTCGCCAGAAGATTGAAACCAATCCGTCCAAGCCTGTCGACCTCATCACGGTTAAGGGACTAGGATATCAGTTGAGGGTGGCACCATGACAAGTTTGCGTTATTTCACAAGAACCCTGTGGCAGTATATGGGTACCTTGCTCTTGTCACTCTTTTTAGCACTGTTGGCCTTTGCGGTGGGAAGTTACCTGATTTTTGATGGCTTCAGTGACAATCCTAGTGACCCTCAGTTTTTATCCGCAGCAATCATAACCGATCAAGGCTATCAGCTTACCGAAGAAATTCAGGAACTCATGGAGCAGGAGGGTATCTGGCTGATGGTACTAGCTGAGGATGGTACGGTTGCAGATTCTTACCTCCTTCCTGAGGAACTTAACCACGACTACAATGTCATTGAGATTGCCAAAGCCTCTCGCTGGTATCTGGATGATTACACAGTATTTTCGTACGATATTGGCGGTCAGCTATTGGTCTTGGGCTATCCGTCTTCGGATTATGTCCGCTTGCCATCAAACTATTACCGCTTGGAACATCTCTATCAGGTTTTTGTCCTGTTTGTGATGATTGTTCTTGTCCTCATCGTTTTTTATTTTCTGTTGATGTGGCGGGCACGCCTGAAATTGCGGCAGGAATTTGCCCCTATCAGGCAAGGTTTGGAAAAATTATCCAAGCAGGAGCCTGTCTTTCTGGATGAAAGGGGCAACCTTTCTGAAATCACCTCTGCCATCAACCAGACCTCGCAGCTTTTGGAGGAAAATCGTGAGCTGCGTAACCACTGGATTCGTGGTGTCAGTCATGATTTGCGTAATCCCCTGACGCTCATTCTAGCCAATACACAAGAACTCACACAGCTTCCTCAAAAAGAAAAGATTGACTCCCAAATTCAACGGATGGAAGACATCATCTCCAGTCTCAATATGAGCTACCTGTTGGAAAACCCTGACCTGAAAAAGCAAATGAAAAGGCTAAACCTGTCGGCGCTTCTTAGGCAAACCATTGCGGATTACTTGAATCAGTATCCGGCGATTCAGTTAGATTTTGACCTGCCATACGAGGATGCTTATGTGATAGGGGATGCGAATCTCCTCAGAAGGGTCCTAGACAATCTCATCCTCAACAGTCTCAAGCACAACCAAGCGCCAGCTATTTCACTCTCGCTGACGAGTTATGAAGGTCATTATCGTGTGACAATCCGAGATGACGGCACCATTTCTCAAAAGGAAGTCGCTGACCTCGATCAAAAATCCCGCCACTACGATAGCCACGGGATGGGAGTCATTATTACCAAGCAGATTATCGCCATGCACGATGGGCAGATTCGCTTTTCATTTGGGAACCCTGGCCTAGTTGCGGAGATAGAATTGGCAGCAGCGTCAAATTAGACTGGAATAACACTCCGTTCCCGCTCCGCCCTAGGGCGGGATTTTGTCTGTCAGCTAGAATGTGATATAATGGTCAAGAAATAAACGAGAAAAGAGACGAAGATGTACGATTATCTGATAGTAGGAGCAGGGCTGTCTGGGGCCATTTTTGCCTATGAGGCGACCAAGCGTGGGAAGACGGTCAAGGTCATTGATAAGCGCGACCATATCGGGGGCAATATTTACTGCGAAAATATCGAGGGCATCAATGTCCACAAGTACGGCGCCCATATCTTCCACACCTCTAATAAGGCAGTCTGGGATTATGTCAATCAGTTTGCCGAGTTCAACCAGTATATCAACTCCCCTGTGGCCAACTACCAGGGCAAGCTCTACAATCTGCCCTTTAATATGAATACCTTCTACGCCATGTGGGGGACCAAGACACCGCAAGAGGTCAAGGACAAGATTGCCCAGCAGACAGCTCACCTCAAGGACACCGAGCCGCAAAACTTGGAGGAGCAGGCCATTAAGCTGATTGGCAAGGACGTCTACGAGACCCTAATCAAGGGCTATACGGAAAAACAGTGGGGCCGAGCTGCGATCGAGCTGCCACCCTTTATCATCAAGCGCCTGCCCGTCCGCTTCACCTACGACAACAACTACTTTAACGACCGTTACCAGGGTATTCCCATCGGTGGCTACAATGTTATTATTGAAAAAATGTTGCAGGGAATTGAAGTCGAGCTGGGAGCAGATTTCTTTGCCCAGCGTGAAGACTATGAGGCTAGCGCTACAAAAGTGGTCTTTACGGGTATGATTGACCAGTATTTCAACTACGAATATGGTCAGCTGGATTACCGGGGTCTGCGCTTTGAACATGAGGTGCTGGATACGGACAATTACCAAGGCAATGCCGTGGTCAACTACACTGAGCGCGATATCCCTTATACGCGCATCATTGAGCACAAGCACTTCGAGTATGGCCAGCAGGAAAAAACGGTCATCACAAGGGAGTACCCAGCTGACTGGAAAGCTGGAGACGAGCCCTACTATCCCATCAACGATGAGAAAAACAATGCCCTTTTTGCCAAGTACGCCCAAAAAGCTGATGACGTCAAGGACAAGGTCATCTTCTGTGGCCGCCTAGCAGACTACAAGTACTACGACATGCACCTGGTCATCGAGCGCGCCCTGCAAATCGTGGTAGCGGAGTTTGATAAATAGAAAAACAGAAAAAGCCCTTCACAAAGGGCTTTTTC
>CAUTON010000036.1:0-12667 GCA_963539895.1 uncultured Streptococcus sp.
TTTTACACACGAAAGCTCCGAGCATATTTGCTGGGAGCTGATGTTTTATTTAGACTTAATATAATTGACCCCATCTGCTTTTGGTGCGACAGCATTTCCAAAGAAGGCTGCCAAGACAATAATGGTCAATACATACGGCGCAATTTCAAAAATATAGCTTGGAACATTTTCTTTCAGGAAGCTGATTTGCTGGCTGACAATCGCCAGTGATTGGGACATCCCAAAGAATAGGCTTGATAACATAGCACCGACTGGATTCCAGCGGCCAAAAATCATAGCTGCTAGAGCGATGAAGCCTGGTCCTGCAATCGTTGTTACAGAGAAGGCACCTGAAATAGATTGCGCATAGACAGCACCGCCGATTCCTCCAAGCAATCCTGAGATTAATACACCTGAATAACGCATTAGGTATACATTGATCCCAAGTGTATCAGCCGCTTGAGGATGTTCCCCCACAGATCGTAAACGCAAACCAAAACGTGTCTTGAAAAGGATAAACCAAGACAGTACTGCTACAATGATAGCAACATAGGCTGGTAAACTTGTGCTCTTAAAGAAAATTTCACCAATCACAGGGATTTTTGACAAAATCGGGAAAGTGAATTTACCGAATGACTTCAAAGCATGCATCTCACCAGTCCCAGAGACTACTTTACAGATAAAGACTGTAAAGCCAGGCGCAATTAGATTAAGTACTGTGCCGGATACAACATGGTCTGCACGGAAATTGATTGTAGCAACAGCGTGGATAACTGAGTAGATAATACCGACCAGTCCCGCGAGTAGCGATGCAATCCATGGTGTCTGTGCTCCAAAAGTTGGTGTCAAAAGGACATTAAACCAGACGCCGAAGAAAGCCCCCATAACCATGATTCCTTCCAAACCGACATTGACGACACCGCCACGTTCAGAGAAGGTCCCTCCAATTGAAGTGAAAATCAAAGGTGCAGAATAGATGAGGGTATTTGAAACTAATAGAGCAATTAAGGCTACTGCTGACATCTTACTGCCCCCCTTTCACTTTAGTTGCTTTTTTAGGTTTAATAAAGCGACGAATAATATAATCAATACCAACAAAGAAGATAATCAAGGCCGAAACAACGTCAATAATCTCTGTTGGAACAATTTTTTGCATGCCTGATTTACCAATTTCAAGCACCGCATATAGAAAGGCCGCAAATGGAATCCCAATTGGAGAGTTTGCTGCTAGAAGGGCAACGGCCATACCATTCCATCCGATACTGAGTGAAGAGGCTTGGCGTTGGATATACTCAAAAGTCCCAAGACCTTCTACTGCTCCACCAAGACCTGCCAGAGCACCAGAAATTGCCATCGAAATGACAATCATCTTCTTAGAAGACATCCCAGCATACTCAGCCGCATTTGGATTGAGGCCGACCGCTGTAATTTCATACCCCAATGTCGTCTTTTTCAAGATAAACCAAATGATGACGACTGCAATAATCGCAAAGAGGAAACCGAGGTTAATCCGTGAATAGCCAAACATTTCTGACAACCATGGTAGTTGATAAGAAGCGTTCTCTGAAACGTTGACTGATTGCGCTCCTGTATCAGCGTAGTTTGGTAATAAATGATTATTCAATAAGGCATTTGACAAATAAAGGATAATGTAGTTGAGCATGATAGTCGTAATCACTTCACTAGTCCCCAGATAAGCCTTTAGAATACCAGGAATGGCCGCTGCAAGTGCCCCTGCAGCAAGTCCGATTAAGACCGTCAGCGGAATCGAAGCGACTTTAGGGAGATCAGGAGTCACGATTGCAAACCATGCAGCCAAGGTCCACCCCATCAAAGCTTGACCAGGAAGGCCAACATTGAAAAAGCCAGCCTTAGAAGAGACAGCGAATCCAAGCGCAATCAGCATCAATGGTGCCATCGCCCGGAAAATTTCACCAATATTATAGGCTGATCCAAAAGCTGAGAAAATCAACTCTTCATAAGCCCACAATGGGTCATAGCCGAAAATCAGCATGATAATAGCGCCAGCAACCAATCCCAAGAAAACAGAGATTAAGGGCACTAACCAACTTTGTGTACTCTTAGACATGTTCACTCTCCTTTTCCAATCGACCACCTGCCATCAAAATACCCAATTCTTGTTTATTCGTTTCTGAAGGGTTTAAAATCCCTTGGATTTTACCATCATGCATGACCGCAATCCGATCAGATACGTCAAGAATTTCATCCAGTTCGAAACTGACTACCAGCAGAGCTTTCCCTTTATCGCGCTCAGCTACCAAACGTTTGCGAATATACTCAATCGCACCAACATCCAGACCACGAGTTGGCTGACTAATAATCAATAAATCTGGATCTCGATCTACTTCGCGAGCAATGACAGCCTTTTGCTGGTTACCACCAGATAAAGAACCACCCGAAACCGTTTCACTTGCAGCACGAACATCAAATTCATCCATCAAGCGACGCGCATTTTCATTGATTGCATTGTAATTGAGGATGCCATTCTTACTGAGTGGCTCCTTATAATAGGTTTGTAGAGCAAAATTTTCAGCTAACGTCATCTCAAGAACCATACCATCCCGATGGCGGTCTTCTGGGACATGACTGACACTTAATTCGGTAATTTCGCGTGGAGTCATGTGAGTAACTTCTGTTCCTTTGATTAAAATGGAACCCGATTTTGCCTTTCGAAGTCCAGTAATAGCTTGAATCAGCTCCGTCTGACCATTTCCATCAATCCCGGCTATGCCGACAATCTCCCCAGCGCGAACGTCTAAACTCAGGCCCTTTACAGCTTCAATTCCTCGATTTTCGGTAACCACAAGGTCTTTAATGGACAGGACAACATCTGTAGGGGTTGCTACTACTTTTTCAGTCTTAAAGGATACAGAACGCCCTACCATCATCTCAGCCAATTCTTGACTGGTCGACCCTTCAATTGATACCGTGTCAATTGATTGCCCACGACGGATAACCGTTACGCGATCAGCCACAGCACGAATCTCATCCAATTTATGAGTAATCAGGATGATGGATTTACCCTCTTTAACCAGATTGCGCATGATTTCAAGCAATTCAGAAATCTCAGAAGGTGTCAAAACTGCTGTCGGCTCATCGAAGATAATAATATCTGCACCACGGTAAAGAGTCTTCAAAATTTCGACCCGTTGTTGCGCTCCGACTGTGATATCGGAAACTTTCGCTGTTGGATCTACCGCGAGACCATATTTTTCAGAGAGAGATTTAATTTGTGCAATGGCCGTTTTCATGTCGAGAACGCCTGCTTTTGCAACCTCATTTCCGAGAACAATATTTTCAGCAACGGTAAAGGCTTCTACCAGCATAAAATGCTGATGGACCATCCCTATCCCCATATTTGCAGCTTTTGATGGTGAATCCAAGACTACTTCTTCGCCGTTTACGCGGATTTGACCACTAGTTGGCTGCAAAAGACCAGATAGCATGTTCATCAATGTGGATTTTCCTGCCCCATTTTCACCAAGGAGGGCATGAATTTCACCACGACGGACTTCTAAGTTAATCTGATCATTTGCGACAAATTCCCCAAACTTCTTGGTGATATTCCGCATTTCAATGACATTCTCGATCGCCATAGTCGTTCCTTTCGAATTTCTTTTATTTCAGTAAAACCTACTAGTTTTTCTAGTAGGCTCTACTGAGACAAAAGTCTCAGCTGGAAAAAGCGACCGTGAAGGGTCGCTCTCACTTTCCAATTTTATGTATTTATTCTTTATCGCTAGCAACACCGCTATCGACTGTCAAGCTACCATCGATGATAGCAGCTTTTGCTTCCTCAACAGCTGCTACGATTTCATCTGAAAGTCCAGTTGTAACGATATCGACACCATCATCAGCAAGACCATAAGTTACAGTAGTTCCGCCAGGAAATTCTTTACCAGCAAGCATGTCATTAGAAATTGCTTTTACAGCTGTACCAACTTCTTTGATGGTAGAAGTCAATGTAGAAGTTGATTCTACACCATCAGCTGAAGTGTAGTTTCCTTCTTCCGTTTGGTCACGGTCTACACCGATTACCCAAACTTTATCTGCGCTATCTGCATCCAATTCAGAGTTGATATCTGAAGCTTCTTGGAAGACACCATTACCAGAACCACCTGCAGCATGGTAGATGATATCTGAACCATTTGCATACATTGTCGCAGCAATTGTTTTAGCTTTAGCTGCATCTGAATAGGATTCAACATATTGTACATCTACTTCGATATCTGGGTTGACAGAAGCAACACCTGCTTTGAAACCTGTTTCGAAACGAGTAATCGTGTCAGAAGTCATCCCACCAACAAAACCGACTCTGTTTGTCTTGGTAGACATTGCAGCTACAATACCAGCAAGGTAAGCACCTTCATGGTCAGCAAACAAAACAGAAACGACATTATCTTTTTCAACAACTGCATCAATCAAAGCATAATTGATATCAGTGTGACGGTCAGCTGCTTCGCTAATGGCATTAGTCAAGTTATAACCGATACCAAAAATCAAGTTGAAGTCAGAAGAAACTGCTGATTCCAAGTGAGTTTCATATTGTGATTCGTCGTCAGATTGGAAGTAAGTATAGTCTGTCTTTTCAGTCAAACCATTTTCTTCACCCCATTCTTGCAAACCTTCCCAAGCAGATTGGTTAAATGATTTGTCATCTACACCACCTGTGTCCGTTACCATTGCAACGCGAACGTCACTTGAACTCTCAGTAGACTCGCTACGATTTCCACAAGCTGCAAGAGCCAAGGCAGCAACTGCTGTCAGACCAAGTCCAACAATTTTCTTGTTCATTTCTGAACCTCCTAAAAAATTTCTTTCTGCAACAAGGTTGCGAATAGTATGATACAGCTTTTGAGCTGTTTTACTGACACTAGCGTAATTCAGTAAAAGAGTATGGAAGTAATTCCCCGACTGTCGTCTCGACTGTCGATTGATCTTTAGCGACCAAGGTCACTTTTGAATCCGGTTTAAAAAATTCCGCCATCACCTGACGGCAAGCTCCGCAAGGAGAAATTGGTTCTTCTGTCTGGCCAAAAATCGCAATGGCATCCAATTCGGTATAGCCTTCAGAAACTGCTTTAAAAATCGCAGTGCGTTCGCCACAATTGGTCAAACCAAAAGAGGCATTTTCGACGTTACAGCCAGTAAAGACGTGTCCATCCTTTGTCCGCACTGCTGCTCCAATGGGAAAATGAGAATAGGGAACGTAGGCGTGTTGACTGGCATCAATCGCCAATTGTACGAGAGAATCAGTCATATCAGTAACTTGACTCAGCAGTGAGTCCCTCCATGATCGCGACACCAGCTGATGCACCAATCCGAGAAGCGCCCGCCTCAATAAAGGCAATCGTGTCTTCATAAGAACGTGCTCCACCAGATGCTTTCACTCCCATATCAGGCCCAACTGTTTGGCGCATAAGCGCGACATCTGCCACAGTTGCACCACCAGTTGAAAAGCCAGTTGAAGTCTTAACGAAGTCTGCACCAGCTTTCTGAGCGAGTTGGCAAGCACGAACTTTTTCTTCATCTGTCAGCAAGCAAGCCTCGATGATGACTTTCGTCAGCGTCCCATTCGCTGCTTCTACGACTGCACGAATATCCGCTTCAACCGCTTGATTATCACCAGCTTTCAGGGCACCAATATTGATGACCATGTCTACTTCATCAGCCCCATTTGCAATCGCATCCTTGGTCTCAAAAGCCTTCACTGCAGATGTATTGGCCCCCAGAGGGAAGCCGATAACTGTACAAACCTTCACATCCGTACCAGCTAAACCTTCCGCTGCCGTTGCGACCCAAGTTGGATTGACGCAGACACTGGCAAAGTCATATTTTTTTGCTTCTGTAATCAATTTTTCAATCTGGTCTTTCGTAGCATCAGGTTTCAAGAGGGTATGGTCGATATATTTATTTAATTTCATTTTTCTTTCTCCGTACATTACGAAATGATTTCTAAGATTTCTTTCGTCTTCACAGGTGCATTTCCTATTTTAACATTTTTTTTGAATTCTGTAAGCATTTCAGAACCGATTTTTTTATTTGCATAGATTGTGGCAATTTTCTCATTTTTTAAGACAGTTTCCCCAACTTTTTTGTGGAAAACGATTCCTGCTTCATAGTCCAGTACATCAGACTTGACAGCCCGTCCAGCTCCTAATTGCATGGCAAATAAGCCAAATTCCATCGCTGGTAGGGCAGTGATATAGCCTGACTCATCCACCGTGACGTCAACTTGATAGGACACCTCAACTGGTCGAGCCAAATCCTCTAAATCTCCACCTTGGGCCTGCACCATTTCTTTGAATTTAGCCAGCGCTGCTCCATTTGTCAACTGCTCACGAATCCGATCGAGACTTTCAGTGACACCAGCCAACTCTAGCATGATTTGGGCCAGTTCACAGATGAATTCTGTCACATCTTCGCGCCCTTTGCCTTCAAGAATTTCTAAGGCTTCTAGGATTTCTAAGCGATTACCGATGCTGGTTCCAACTGGCTGGGACATATCTGTCAGCACCGCTACGGTCTTACGACCGACAGCATTCCCCAAGTCCACCATGGTGCGAGCTAGGGTACGGGCATCCTCGATGGTCTTCATAAAGGCACCTTCTCCAACCGTCACATCGAGAAGGATAGCATCCGCACCAGCCGCAATTTTCTTGGACATGACTGAGCTTGCGATCAGTGGAATAATATCCACAGTCGCTGTCACATCGCGCAAAGCGTAGAGTAGTTTGTCAGCCTTGACCAAATCATTTGACTGCCCAATGACCGCTAGGCCGATATCTTGTACCTGCTGGATGAAGCGTTCCTCATCAATCTCAATCTCATAGCCTTTGATGGATTCTAACTTATCAAGCGTGCCTCCCGTGTGGCCCAATCCACGGCCGCTCATCTTAGCCACCGGCACACCAAAACTAGCAACCAATGGTGCTAAAATTAAGGTGACCTTGTCGCCAACACCACCTGTCGAATGCTTATCCACCTTGGTGCCAGAAATAGCAGACAGGTCAATCTGCTTACCACTGGCCACCATGGACATGGTCAAGTCTGAAATCTCACGCGTTGACATTCCCTTGAAATAAACGGCCATGGCAAAGGCTGACATTTGGTAGTCTGGAACACTCCCAGCTACAAAACCTTCAATCAGCCACTGAATTTCTTCTGTCGATAACTCATCGCCGTCTCGTTTTTTTTGAATCAAATCAACTGCTCTCACTCTTTCACACTTTCTAGGATATAATACCCCTTATCTTTTTTGAGCACAGTACAATTTCCGAAAACATCTTCCATCTTGGACTTAGCGCTTGGTGCACCTTGTTTTTTCTGAATGACAATAGTCAGCGTTCCGCCATCCACTAAATAATTCTTTGCTTCTTCGATGATTTGGTGAACAACAGCTTTCCCCGCTCGAATCGGCGGATTAGAGATGACATAATCAAATTTTCCAGTCACATTTTCATACAGATTGGACTGAAAAATAGTGGCCGCGATACCATTTTTCTCCGCATTGCGCTTGGCAAGCGCAACAGCACGTTCGTTGATATCCACCATGGTGACATCCAGCTGAAATGCTTTTGCTAGCGCAAGACCGAGCGGACCGTAGCCACAACCAAGGTCTAATAAAGTTTTTCCTTCCTCCACTTCCAGAGCACCCAAAAGGACCTGGCTGCCATAATCAACCATCTTCTTGCTAAATACACCGGCATCTGTAAAGAGCGTCAAGCGCTCTCCTAATAATTCAACCTGCAACTCATGGATATCATGGGGCACAGTCGGATTTTTCTCGTAGTACATGTTACTCATATTCAAATTATATCACTCCTGAAAGGGCTTTACAAGCATTTTACAAGGCAATCATTTCGTGGTAGAATATGCCTATGAAAAATGAATTGATCAATTTTAAAAAAATAAATCGGCAGACCTGGCAACAATTGCACCGCCACACCGCTGCTCCTCTTTCGCAAGAAGAGTTGAATTCTATCAAGAGTTTAAATGATAAAATCAGCCTCCAAGAGGTCATGGATGTCTATCTCCCCTTGACCAATTTAATTGGAATTTATAAAAAAATTAGCGACGACCTGTCCTTCTCAAAAAGTCTTTTTCTACAAGAAAGCCTAAAGCAACGCCCCTTTATCATCGGTGTTTCTGGTAGTGTCGCTGTCGGAAAATCTACAACCAGTCGTCTCTTGCAAATACTCTTGTCGCGCAGCTTCCCCACAGCAAGCGTCGAATTGGTCACGACCGATGGCTTCCTTTACCCCAATGAAGTGCTTGAGAAAAACAAGATTTTAGACAGAAAAGGTTTCCCAGAATCTTATAATATGGAATTGCTATTAGATTTTCTAGATAGTATCAAAAATAATCAAGAGGTAGAGATTCCAGTTTATTCACATGAAGTCTATGACATTTTGCCAGATAAAAGTCAGCGTATCACACCTCCTGATTTCCTCATCGTGGAGGGGATCAATGTCTTCCAAAATCCGCAAAATCAGCGACTCTACGTCAGTGATTACTTTGACTTGGCTATCTACGTAGATGCTGAAGTCGAAAATATCGAAACTTGGTATCTGGAGCGATTCCAAAAATTGCTCAATCTTGCTGAAGAAGATACCAGCAATTACTATCATCGCTTTACTCAGATGCCTTTTAACGAAGTGCTGGGGATTGCACAGGATACTTGGAAAAATATCAATCTGCTCAACCTCAAAGACTACATCGAGCCGACCCGCAGTCGAGCCGATATTATTCTCCATAAGAGCCAAAATCATGAAATCGATGAAATTTATTTGAAAAAGTAAGTTTCTCTTGTCAAACTGGAAATTTTCAGATATAATGGTATGGTTAGTACAGAAAAGGTGGAGGTGAAACCATTGGCAAACATTAAATCAGCTATCAAACGCGCTGAATTGAACGTTACTCAAAACGCAAAAAACTCAGCACAAAAATCAGCTATGCGTACTGCTATCAAAGCATTTGAAGCGAACCCATCTGAAGAACTTTACCGCGCTGCTAGCTCAGCTATCGATAAAGCAGAAACTAAAGGTTTGATTCACAAAAACAAAGCAAGCCGCGATAAAGCACGTCTTGCAGCTAAACTTGCTTAAAAAGAAAAGCCCTCGGGCTTCTTTTTTTGTCTTTCACGGGAGTTGGATATGAAAATTGCGATTATTGGCTACTCAGGTTCTGGAAAATCGACACTTGCTAGGAAAATTGCAGCAGCTTTTAACCTTCCAGTCTGTCATTTGGATCGAATACAGTTTTTGCCAAATTGGGAAGACCGTTCTGCTGAAAGTTTTATAGAAATTCTGGGAAATTTCTTAGATGAAAATTCCGCTTGGGTCATTGATGGAAATTATAGTAAGTACCACTTTGACCGACGGATGGCGGAAGCAGATTTTATCCTATTTTGCGACTTTCCTGTCTACTTGTCACTTTGGCGAGTCATCAGGCGCTACTTCACTCATCGAGGGAAAACCAGACCCGATATGGCAGACGGTTGTCCTGAAAAACTGGACTGGGAATTCCTCTGGTGGGTCCTCCATCAAGGCCGTAATCACGCTAAAAAAGCATTCTTCAAAGCAGTATGCGAAGACTATTCTGATAAACTATTCGTAGCTAGAAATCAAAGAGAAATGGATGAATTTTTCAATAAACTGAATGAGGTCTGAAATTTCACCTCAACAAATTCAAATTTACAACCCAAGTGTTAGAACAGTAAAAACGCAAAACACAAGCCTGAAAATATATTGGCACTGGCATGAATACACCAGCTTTGCAATATTGAGCCCACTGCCTTTTTTTCATTTATATAACCCATAAGCCAAGCAATCATACCAGTAAATAAAATAATTAAAATCGTTTTTACAAATCCGACCATAGAAAAGAACAGTGCGCCGTGCAATACTCCAAAAAGAACAGCCTGCACAATATTTCCTGTAACAAATCCGAATCGCTCTGCAATTCTTTTCAAAAGAAATCCTCTAAATAATATTTCCTCAGGAAGTGCAGTATTAAAAATGGCATATATCAAAATAGCGGGTATGGCACCTACACCTAGTCCCTTAAAATCTGAATAAGCCGTCTCAACATCTCCCAATAGGTACAGCACAGGGATAGATAAAAGCATAAATATTAGGGTTGCGCCGATAGTCCACCATATCAGTTTGTCATCTCCTTCGCTTGGCTTTTTTAAACCAATCCAGTTTACAAAACCACATCGCTTTCTGGCAGTGATTAACCACCAAAAAATGGTATTACTGCAGCTAAAGCCAGTTGGAAAATACTACTCAGCAACTTGGAAATTATTACATCCATTTCATCACACTCCATCATACTTATTTTCCAAGTATATTATGATACTTGGAAATATATATAAATTGATTATACTTCAATCTGTAAAATGAAGCTAGCAAAAAAGGTATTTGTGTGTATCTCTATTTTCACTTTAGACATCAAAAAACAGCGGTCTCCCGCTGTTTTTCTATTTTTCATCAATTACAAGTCGAACTTTTTTGTCACTTGTTGGGACAGAGTAGACAATCGTACGAATCGCAGAGATAGTGCGTCCTTTACGGCCAATCACGCGCCCGATGTCAGTCTGATCCAGATCCAAGTGGTACTCCAAGAATTCAGGTGTGTCAACGATTTTAATCGTCAAGCTGTCCGGATGCGAAATCAAAGGTTTCACAATCGCGATAATAAGATTTTCAATCATGTCCATAAGTGTCTCTCGCTTTTACTGATTATTTTGAGAATTTAGCGTCATGGAATTTCTTCAATACGCCTTCTTTTGAAAGGATGTTGCGAACTGTATCTGAAGGTTGTGCACCTTTAGCCAACCAGTCAAGAACGCGATCTTCTTTCAAAGTTACTTGGTTTTCAGCAACGAGTGGGTTGTAAGTACCAACTGTTTCGATGAAACGACCATCACGTGGTGAACGTGAATCTGCAACGTTAATACGGTAGAAAGGTTTTTTCTTAGAACCCATACGAGTCAAACGGATTTTTACTGCCATTTTGTAAAGTCTCTTTTCTGTTTTTTCTTAATTTGGTAATAGCGGAGCTATTTACAGTAACTAGTATACCAGAAATATTTCTCCTGTCAAGAAAAAAACTTGACACAATAAAATTATTCCGTTTCGGAAATACGATAGAAAACGAGATTGCTTATTCCGTTTGCATCTAAGATGAATTTTTGCCCTGCAAACATGCGATCTTGAGAGATATCAGATGTGTCTGTTGTTTCATATAGATTCGCTTCTGGTATCGAGATCCCTTTCGGAACCATCACGATTCCGTAGCCGCCAACAGTTCCTGCTACCCCTGCAGACAGGACCACCCCTCCCTCTAGTAAATCAAATCTGGCACTATCACTTTGTATCTGTGATTCTCCCACTAAATCATTTTCATCAAAAACCATGGTATCACCATTGGCATTTTGCCAAGTCCCAGCAATACTACTATAGTCATTTTGAGCGATTGCCTGAATATCCATATCCGCTACTTCGACTTCTTCAGTGCCAGAACTTTCTGTCGAGCTACTAACTGTGGTCGAGCTGGATGAGGAGGAGGAAGTGACTGATGTTACTGAACTGGCTAAGCTTGTACTACTTGTTGTACTGGTTGTCGACTCTGCAGACACGCTTTGACTTGAACAGCCAGCCAAGGCTAAGGCAGTAAGCACTATTAAGCTAGAAAAACGTACGATAATTGAACGACTTGTAAGCATACCCGTAGCTCCTTTTCTTTTTTCAATCTCATTATACTCCTCTTCAGAACGCCTTGCAATCGTTTACCAATAAAGCTGTAATCTTTTTGTAACATTTTTTTTAGAGCTCTATCACCCCATAATGAAACTTTTGATTGGGTCTGACGAGGCGGGTAAAGCCTAGCGCTTCCATTCGCTTATCTCTAAAATGAGCTTTGAGGATAATTTTCTGCCTAGCAACGCGTTTTGCTTCTTCAATAGTGTCTTTCGACAATCCATCATGATTCGCGAAGCGACTGAGGCCATCCAGATTTTCAGACTCGACGATTTTTTCCGAAAACATAGGGTCAAAATACACAACATCGACAGTCTTATCTGGCAGGCTCCGAAGGTAATCGAGGCTATCTGTGTGGATGGGAGTGATAGAGCGCATGGCCTGGTCAAGCGCAACACTACCACTTTCAAAAGTTGCAAGTCCATGCTGGACAATGGTGTAGGGGATGAGCTCGGACTCGATGGCGCTAACCGCGTGTCCATGACTGGCCATGACGATACTGTCAGAGGCTAGCCCCATAGTACAGTCAAGAATCTTTAAAGGCGCATTTCCCAGTAACTCTAAGAGCGGGTCTCTGGGAGCCTTAAGCCGCAAGGCAGCCGTATCAGGATGGAAGAAAAAAGGTTTGTGCTCAAAGGATTCTAACACCCAACCATCCTGTTTGACGATGATGGTATTTTCGTAGGTTTTCAATAATTCCTGTAAAGAAATCCGCTTGCGAGGAATGTACTTCAAGCCTAATTTCTGAGCCAAAGTCTGGGCTTCATTGACTAAATCCGATCGCATGCCCTGGCTGGTCGTAACAATACATTTCATAGTATGATTATAACAAAAAGACCCTTTCGGGTCTTCGTTTTAAATAGCATGAGTTGTAAATCCACGACTTTCCAATACTTTAAGCA
>CAUTON010000037.1:0-12207 GCA_963539895.1 uncultured Streptococcus sp.
TTCAGAGTGGAAACAATTATAATCAGCACATTGACGGGGTAGAAAGGTATAAATTATTCAAAGTAGAAGGGAAGCTATCTTTTGATGATTGTTCTCTATTGCTAAAATCGTTTCTTCGGAACAACCCTCATGTAGCTGAATACTTTGATAACGATATAGTGTATCAGAAATCAATTTAAGGAGCCGCACCATATAAGCACTTACAGGACTATCAAGGACAAGTTGACTACCAATTCCTGCTACAGTTTTTTACATTGTGCATATGAATGAAAGTGACAGCAAAGAAATGTTAGAGACAAATCAACTATTGATTGAGATAGGGATGCGATGTGGGAACTACTGGACTTCGAATTAAATGATCAAATCCGCGTGGAACCCAAGAATATGGAATAACTAAATTATAGGAGAAAATTAATGTCACCACTTTACCAACAACTGGCTTTCTTCAATCAGCTTGAAAAACTCAAAACTGTTCAACGACAAAACCAGACCTTGGATGGTCGGTTCGAAAATTCTGCGGAGCATTCTTGGCAGCTGGCGCTGATGGCAGTAACGTTAAGAGAGCATTTTCCAGAACCAATCAATCTTGAAAAGGTGATGACCATGCTCTTGCTTCATGATGTTGGAGAAATTGGAGCCGGAGACACGTCGGCGTTTGATGAGACTGGAAAAGCGACCTCTTATGAAAAAGAATTGTTATCTGTGCAGGAGACTTTCGGTTTACTTCCTCTTGTTCAAAACACAGATTATCTTGATCTCTGGTTGGAATTTGAAAAAGGAAATAGCCCAGAAGCACGTTATGCAAGGTGTATTGATGCCTTTGCACCTGTCATGAACCATCTCTTGATTGCTGAAGAAAATGATAATCCTGATCAACTTACTCGGTCGCAAGTACTAGCTAAAAAAGCCTTTATTGAGCAGGAAAGTAGCAGCTTATGGGTACTAATAGTAGATTTGATTGACCAAAGTGTGGCCAAAGGATTATACTTGCCTGAATAATTTTAAATAAAAATGCAATTTACGCTTGACAACTGCATAAAAATGCTTTAGAATAACCTTCATAAAGTTATAAAAATAGAAAAGAGACATTATGAAAATGAAAAAATTCTTGTTAAGTGCAACTGCATTAGTTGCTGGTTTGGCTTTGGGAGCTTGTTCGTCAAGCAGTAGTAATGAAACGGCAGAGGACACTTCCCTCTCTGATATTCAAGACAAAGGAACCTTGGTCGTAGCGACTAGTCCCGACTATGCTCCATTTGAATTCCAAACCTTGGTAGACGGTGAAAATCAAATCGTCGGTTCAGATATCCTTTTAGCACAAAAAATTGCGGATGAATTGGGTGTGGAACTTGAAATTTCATCTATGAGTTTTGACAATGTCTTGAACAGTGTCCAATCTGGCAAGGCCGATATCGCCATTGCAGGCTTGACGATTTCTGAAGAGCGTGAAGAAGTCTTTGATTTCTCAATCTCCTATTTTGACGTTGCCAATGTCGTGCTAGTATTAGATTCTGAAAAGGATAATTATACAAGTGTCGATGATTTGGCAGGAATTGATGTCGCCGTCCAAAAAGGAACCACTCAAGAGGTCTATGTCAATGAAAATTTAACAGACTCAAACATTGTGTCACTGACAGCTATGGGTGAGGCAATCAACGAGTTGAAATCTGGTAAAGTTAAAGCAGTTATCTTGGATGAATCGGTTGCAGAAGGCTACTTGGCTCAAAATTCTGATTTAGCAATTGCAGATATTGAGCTTGGTGATGACTCAGAAGCCAATACAAAAGCCGTAGCCATGAAAAAAGGTAGCACAGCTCTTAAGGCTAAAATAGATGAAATCATTACAGAAGTAGTAGAAAACGGTGAATACGAACAATATCTCGAAGAAGCTGCTCAATATACTGTCGTTGAAGAATAAAATTACAAAACGAAAAGGACGCTCAGGCGCCCTTTTTAGCTGTCTTTGACTTCCTCTAGCAGGTAGTTAATGAATTTTTGTCCCATCTTGGACAAATTAGTCTTCTCGTGTTGGATATAGATGAGCTCAATGGTATCGTCGTAATCCAGCGGGATGGAGAGGATATTATCTCCGTTGAGATTGCTATTGAGAATCCCGGTCGCAATGGTGTAGCCATCTAACCCGATGAGGAGGTTAAAGAGCGTGGCACGATCGGACACTACGATGGACTTCTTGTGGTGCTCCTGAGACAGGATTTCCTCTGAAAAGTAGAAGGAGTTGTGAATTCCTTGCTCGTAGGATAGATAAGGAAAGTCTGCCAAATCCTCAAGCGTCACACTTTCTTTTTGGGCCAAGGGGTTTGTCGTGCTGACAAAGACATGAGGCTTAGCAGTGAAGAGTGGTGTATAGGTCAGATGATTGTCGTCTAGGAGTTTGGTAAGGACATCTCGGTTGAAGTTGTTGAGAAAGAGGACACCGATTTCAGAGCGGAAATTTTTCACATCATCGATGATTTCGTAAGTCCGGGTTTCCCGCAGGAAAAGCTCGTAGTCTTCCATATCCGTTTTCTTCAAAAGAGAGACAAAGGCATTGACCACAAAGGCATAATGCTGGGCAGACACGCTAAAGAGCTCACGACGAGAGCCAGGACGCTTGTAGCGATCTTCCAAAAGCTCGGTCTGCTCGATGACCTGACGGGCGTAGGAGAGAAACTCAATCCCGTCAGTTGTCAGGGTAATGCCTTTTGGATTGCGATAAAAAATCTCAATGCCCATCTCTTTTTCCAAATCCTTGACGGCATTGGATAAACTAGGCTGGGTGATGAAGAGCTGCTTGGCTGCTTCATTCATGGAGCCAGTCTCCGCAATTTTAATGATGTAGTGTAATTGTTGAATTCTCATGCCTTCATTTTACCATGAATTGACAAAAAAATTAAAAAATGTATAATGAAGAAAAATCTTTAAGTCGGTCCAGAGAGGCAGGCAAGGTGTCAAGACTAAAGTGGTTGGGTCATTCCTGGCTGATTTTTGTGTGACCTTGCTTTTAGCAAGGTTTTTTTGTGGAAAATGGAGGTTAAGATGGGTCCGAATTGTGAGAAGAAGCCCTTGGTGTTGAAGGAAAACATGACCATTATCAGTCAGCGAGAAATTGCGCCACGGATTTTTGAAATGGTGCTGGCAGGCAACATGGTACAGGATATGGAGGCGGGGCAGTTTTTGCACCTGCGCGTGCCAGACCCTAGTAAGCTTTTGCGTCGTCCTATTTCCATTTCTGAGATTGATAAGGAAAAGGGGCAGGCGACTATCGTTTATCGGGTGGAGCGAGCTGGGACGGCTATCTTATCTCAGCTCAAGGCTGGTGATAAGGTCGATACCATGGGTCCGCAAGGCAATGGCTTTGATATGGCGGTGGTCGAGGCTGGGCAGACCGCTCTCCTGATTGGTGGTGGGATTGGCGTGCCACCTCTGGTTGAGACCGCAAAGCAATTGTCGGAAAAAGGCGTCAAGGTTATCTCCGTCATCGGATTTGCCACTAAGGATGCTGTGATTTTGGAAGAAAAGCTGCGCAGCTATGGGCAGGTCTATGTGACCACGGACGACGGTTCCTATGGCATCAAGGGTTATGTGTCCACTGTTATAGATGAGTTTGAGTGGGCAGCAGATGCTATTTACAGCTGCGGTGCGCCAGGTATGCTCAAGTATGTGGATAAGAAATTTGAAAATCATCCGCATGCCTATCTATCCATGGAAGAACGCATGGCCTGTGGCATGGGAGCTTGCTATGCCTGTGTCGTTCATCTGAAAAATGAGGCAGAAGCAGCCAACAAGCGTGTCTGTGAAGACGGTCCAGTCTTTCCAACTGGCAGCATTATCTTGTAAGGAGGTTTTATGGCAAACAATCGTTTACAGGTCAAGTTACCAGGGCTCGATTTGAAAAATCCGATTATTCCAGCGTCTGGCTGTTTTGGCTTTGGTCAAGAATACGCCAAATATTACGATTTGAACAAGTTGGGTTCTATCATGATTAAAGCGACGACCCAGCATCCTCGTTTTGGAAATCCAACCCCACGTGTGGCAGAAACACCGTCTGGCATGCTCAATGCCATTGGACTTCAAAATCCAGGTGTCGATGTGGTTTTGTCTGAGAAATTGCCTTGGCTAGCTCAGCATTTTCCAGAATTACCCATCATCGCAAATGTAGCGGGCTTTTCTAACGACGAGTACGCCTATGTGTCAGAAAAAATCTCGCAAGCGGCAAATGTCAAAGCTATCGAGCTCAATATTTCCTGTCCCAATGTGGACCACGGCAATGCAGGACTCTTGATTGGACAAGTGCCAGAATTGGCTTATGCTGCTGTGAAAGCCAGTGTTGAACATTCCGCAGTGCCAGTCTACGTCAAATTGACACCAAGCGTGGTGGACATCACCACCGTCGCTAAGGCTGTGGAAGAAGCTGGCGCGACTGGCTTTACCATGATTAACACCTTGGTGGGCACACGCTATGATTTAAAGACACGCAAGCCTATTATCTCTAACGGTCAAGGTGGCATGTCTGGTCCAGCCGTTTTTCCAGTAGCCCTCAAGCTCATTCGCCAAGTGGCGCTAGCATCAGACCTTCCTATTATCGGTATGGGCGGTGTGGATAGTGCAGAAGCTGCGTTGGAAATGATGATTGCAGGAGCGTCAGCTATTGGCGTTGGCACAGCTAATTTTACAGACCCGTACGCCTGTCCGAACATTATTGAGGAATTGCCAGCGGTCATGGATCGCTATGGAATCGAGAATCTAGAATCTCTTCGTCAAGAAATCAGAAACCAGCTTCGCCCATAGACGGTAGTCCGTTATTGCTGAAAAACTTTGACAGAGCTAGTAGAAAAAGCTATAATAAACTTAATTAAATACCTTTAATCATGTCCAGAGAGGCATCAAAGGTGGATAATCTGCGGATTATCATGCGTGAGAACAGGGAAGGATACTTTCCTGAGATAGGGATGCTCCTTGAATCGCCTAGCCTTGCCTCTTTGGGTGAGGCTTTTTATGTAGAAAGGAAGAATATGGCGGAAAAACGTCCGATTATTGCTCTTGATTTTCCCTCTTTTGAAAAAGTGAAGGATTTCTTAGCCCTTTTTCCCCAGGAGGAAAAACTCTACGTTAAGATTGGGATGGAACTCTACTATGCGGCCGGTCCCGAAATCGTCCGTTATGTGAAATCTCTGGGACATTCAGTCTTTTTGGATTTGAAATTACATGATATTCCCAACACCGTCCAGTCTGCAATGGCAGTCCTTGCGGAACTCGGTGTTGACATGACCAATGTCCATGCGGCTGGTGGCGTGGAAATGATGAAAGCTGCGCGCAAAGGGTTAGGGGACGGACCAAAGTTGATTGCCGTGACGCAGCTGACTTCGACGTCTGAAGATCAGATGCAAAACTTTCAGAATATCCAGACTAGTTTGGCAGAATCCGTTGTGCATTATGCTCGAAAAACAGCTGAAGCAGGACTTGACGGTGTGGTCTGCTCAGCTCAAGAGGTTGAAGATATCAAATCAGCCACGTCCGCAAACTTTATCTGCCTGACACCCGGTATTCGCCCTGCGGGCTCTGCCATTGGCGACCAAAAACGCATCATGACTCCATCTGACGCTCGTAAGATTGGCTCAGACTATATCGTGGTCGGTCGCCCGATTACACAGGCAGAAAATCCTGTTGAGGCTTACCGAGTGATTAAAGAGGAGTGGAATGCCTAGAAAAAGATACAGGGCAGTTATTGACCGCCCTATGGGCTATCAAGACAAGTTTGGAAATATTTATCCCTTAAACTATGGCTATCTCCCAAATCTGCTCGGTGGAGATGGTGAGGAGCAGGATGTCTATGTCATCTCTGAAAAGATCAGTCAGCCGGTGGAAGCCTTTGAAGGTGACTTAGTAGCTGTCATTCATCGAACAGATGATGTAGAGGATAAGTGGGTTTTGACTTCACCTGACGAAGAGATTAGTCTTGAAATCATCAAACAAGCCACCTCGTTTTTAGAGCGCTATTTTAATTCTTGGATTGAACTTTTATAATTTAGAAAGAGAGATTTTCTTATGACTTTAGCAACACAAATCGCATCTGACCTTCTTGATATCAAGGCAGTTTACCTCAAACCTGAAGACCCATTCACATGGGCTTCTGGCATCAAATCGCCGATTTATACTGATAATCGCGTGACGCTTTCTTACCCTGAGACTCGTACCTTGATTGAAAATGGTTTTGTGGACAAAATCAAGGAAGAGTTTCCAGAAGTGGAAGTGATTGCGGGTACAGCGACAGCTGGCATTCCGCACGGCGCTATCATCGCGGATAAGATGAACCTGCCTTTTGCTTACATTCGCTCCAAACCAAAAGACCACGGTGCTGGTAACCAGATTGAAGGACGGGTCGTCAAGGGTCAAAAAATGGTCATCATCGAGGATTTGATTTCAACTGGAGGGTCTGTACTTGACGCTGTGGCAGCAGCTAAGCGTGAAGGAGCAGACGTGCTGGGTGTGGTAGCCATTTTCACCTACGAACTGCCAAAAGCGGCTAAAAATTTTGCAAAGGCTGGTGTGAAACTAGTGACCTTGTCCAACTATACCGAACTGATCAAAGTTGCCAAGGTTCAAGGTTATATCAACGCTGATGGGTTGACACTGTTGAAAAAATTCAAAGAAGACCAAGAAAACTGGCAAAACTAATTGGCATGATGGAGCGATAGAAAGCTCCATTTTTCAAAAAATAGAAAGAGTTTCTATGGAACATTCTACATGGCATCGTCTCATTCAAGAAAAATTACCAGAGCATTATTTCGCAAAAATCAATGCCTTTATGAACCAGGTGTATGCGGAAGGAACGGTCTATCCGCCACGTGAAAAGGTTTTTACGGCTCTGACCCACACACCGCTGGAGTCCGTCAAGGTGGTCATTTTGGGACAAGACCCTTATCACGGCCCTATGCAGGCGCAGGGCTTGTCTTTTTCTGTGCCGAATGAAATCCAAGCGCCGCCCTCTCTTCAAAATATTTTAAAAGAGTTGGAAGAGGATGTCGGAGTGAAAACTAATCACGATTTGACAGCATGGACTGATCAGGGAGTGCTCCTTCTCAATGCCTGTCTGACAGTACCCGCTGGTCAAGCAAATGGCCATGCAGGCCTTATCTGGGAGCCTTTTACGGATGCAGTCATCCAGGTTGTGAATGATCTAGATCAGCCTGTCGTCTTTATCCTCTGGGGTGGATATGCCAGAAAGAAGAAGCGGCTGATTACCAATCCCAAACATCTGGTGCTAGAATCTGCTCATCCTAGTCCTCTCTCTAGCTACCGTGGATTTTTTGGAAGCAAACCTTTTTCTCGGGCCAATATTTTTTTAGAGAAAAACGGTCGTTCTCCTATCGATTGGTTGAAATGAGGAAAATCCATGTCAATAGAAATTTTTGAAGCGCTGGATGCAAAAGATTTTGCCAAGGCGGAAAAATTACTAGCTGAAGAAAAAGAAGACTTGCAATCTGATGATGTTGAAGGAAGATTTTGGCACCAAAATACGGCAGTTTATCTCTATTTAGCTCAGAAAAAAATTGAAAAGGCCTCGGTCACTCAGCAAGAAAATCTTGCTTTTGCTCAAAAGCTGCAACGTCTGGACTTGGAGCATGTGGCCTTGCACCAGCTGGCTATGGTCTATCGCGAACGTCAGGACTACAATCTAGCTCTTGAGATGATTGTCAAGGAGCGAAGCTTGCTAGAGAACAATTTTCCTGACGACATTTTGGCGGCTGCAGTCAATGCCTATGAATTTGCCTATCTGCACTTTCTACTAGGTGACAAAGAAATTGCTGAAAAAGAGATGTATCGTTCTCTCACTTTGGCAGAGCAGACGGATGATAGGGTTGCACAAGCCTGCGCTTATCGCGGTTTGGGCGAAATTTTGTCAGACGAAACATTCTTTTCAACAGCTAAAAACTTATTTTTGCAGGCGGGAGATCAAGTTGGTGCCGAAGAGATTGATATTCTGATAAAAAATACACGGCTATAGATTGGACAAGAAATGGTGAAATTAGCAACGATTTGCTACCTAGATAATGGACGACAGCTCCTCATGCTGCACCGTAATAAAAAGGAAAATGATGTGCATGAAGGGAAATGGATTTCGGTTGGTGGCAAGTTAGAGGCAGGCGAAACGCCCGAGGCCTGTGCCATCCGCGAAATCGAGGAGGAAACGGGATTAAAAGTACAAAACCCACAGCTACGTGGCATCATCACTTTTCCAAATTTTACACCTGGTCATGACTGGTATTGCTTTGTTTTCAAAGTGTATGATTTTTCTGGTCAGCTGACTCACGATAGCCCAGAAGGTGCCCTAGAATGGGTAGACTACACTGCGGTACCTGATAAGCCAACTTGGCAGGGAGACTACCAGATTACCAAGTGGATAATGGACGATAGCCCCTTCTTTTCAGCAACATTTGTCTATGATGGTGAGGAACTATTAGAATCCTCAGTCATCTTTCATGAAAACACAAAGTAAGGAGTTCCTATGATTCTTATAAAAAATGGTCGTGTCATCGACCCGAAATCTGGTTTTGACCAAGTCTGTGATGTCCTGACTGATGGTAAAAAAGTGGTCAAAATCGCTGAAAATATTCAAGAGCCTGATGCACAAATCATCGATGCGACTGGACTTGTCGTCGCACCAGGCTTGGTCGATATTCACGTCCATTTCCGTGAACCAGGTCAGACCCACAAGGAAGACATCCATACGGGAGCGCTAGCTGCGGCGGCGGGTGGCTTTACGACCGTGGTCATGATGGCTAACACCACACCGACCATTTCGACTGTCGAAACCCTGACAGAGGTGCTGGAATCTGCTAGCAAGGAAGCTATCCACGTCAAGACCAATGCTACAGTGACTGTCGGTTTTGATGGTGAAACTCTGACCGACTTTGAGGGGCTTCTAGCAGCAGGTGCTGTTGGTTTTTCTGATGATGGCATCCCCTTAGAAAACTCAGGTGTCGTACGTCAAGCGTTTAAAAAAGCCAAAGAACTTGGAGTTATCATAGCCTTACACGAAGAAGATCCCCATCTCAATGGTATTTTGGGGCTGAATGAGCACGTCGCTAAGACTCACTTTGGATGCGGTGGTGCGCGTGGGGTGGCCGAGTATTCAATGGTTGCTCGCGATGTGATGATTGCTTATGAGATTGGCAACCATTTCCATGTACAACACTTGTCTAAGGCTGAGTCCGTCAAGGTTGTTGAATTTGCCCAATCTTTAGGGGCCCATGTCACTGCAGAAGCGGCCCCCCAGCATTTTTCTCGGACAGAAGATTTGTTGATAGAAAAAGGTGCCAATGCCAAAATGAATCCGCCATTACGCTTGGAATCTGATCGGCTAGCCGTTATTGAGGGACTCAAGTCAGGTATCATTTCTGTCATTGCAACTGATCATGCGCCTCATCACGCTGATGAAAAAAATGTAGCGGATCTTACGAAAGCGCCGTCAGGCATGACAGGTCTAGAAACTTCACTGTCACTTGGGCTAACCTATCTAGTAGAGGATGGCCATTTGACACTGGCTGAACTCCTAAAAAAAATGACGGTTAATCCTGCTGAAATGTACGGTTTTGATGCTGGTTATCTAGCTGAAAATGGTCCCGCTGACCTAGTCATTTTTGCGGATAAAGAAGAGCGTGTTGTATCAGACCAGTTTGCTTCAAAAGCCAGCAATTCACCTTTTATTGGAGATAAATTGTTCGGAGTTGTCAAATACACCATCTGCGATGGTAATGTCGTTTATCAAGCGTAAAAAATAAACTTGGATTGTTTCCAAGTTTATTTTTTGATTTTTGGTTTCTGGTGGGTCAGATTGAGTCCCCATGGGACTAGATTCTCTTCTTTATTTTTAATACGGGACATATTGTCCTTGTGACGAACGAGGATGACAATCGCCATGGCGAGGACGATGAGGCTGAAGAGCAAGTCATAACCGCTGAAGAGTATGTGAAATGCTGGAAAGACTAAGATAGCGAAGATTCCTAAAACAGCTGCGGTAATACTTGAAAAGGAAATCATGCTGAAAAGATAGAGACTTCCTACAAAGATAAGGGCCAAGTAGAGGAAAAATCCTGGAGCAAAGCCTAAAAGGACGCCTGCACTGGTCGCCACGGCCTTGCCGCCTTTGAATTGGGCAAATACCGGAAACGTATGTCCCAAAATAGCGAGAAAGCCAAAAACCAATGGAGTCACGGTCGTCACACCAAACCAAACGGGTAAGAGCACAGCCAAAGTCCCTTTGAGAATATCGACCGCCAAGACTACCATGCCAGCCTTGACCCCTAGAACGCGGAAGGTATTAGTGGTGCCTGTATTACCAGAACCATGCTCACGTAGATTAGTGTGATAAAAGGCTTGACCAATCCAGAGCCCAGTCGGGATGGAACCTAGTAAGTAAGAGATGAGAAGTAATGCTGCAATTTTCATAGAAATAGTATACCATAAGCCTTGAAGATTTGAAAATCAAATCAGATAGGTAAAGAAAATTAGGGCAGTTTTTGCAATATTTTCAAAAAATCGGTAAAATAATAAAGATGAACAATTTTGGAGGCTATATTGGCTAAAAAAGAAATTAACGTAAACAATTATAATGACGACGCCATTCAGGTGCTAGAAGGGTTGGACGCGGTCCGCAAGCGTCCCGGGATGTACATCGGATCGACCGATGGTACAGGGCTTCATCACTTGGTCTGGGAAATCGTCGACAATGCGGTCGATGAGGCCCTTTCTGGCTTTGGTGACAAGATTGACGTGACCTTAAACGCAGATGGTTCTGTCTCTGTCACCGATAGTGGGCGTGGGATGCCTGTCGGCATGCATGCGACAGGTAAGCCGACTGTTGAGGTCATCTTTACCGTCCTCCACGCTGGTGGGAAATTCGGTCAAGGGGGCTACAAGACTTCTGGGGGCCTTCACGGAGTAGGCTCTTCCGTGGTCAATGCTCTCTCCAGCTGGCTTGAAGTTGAGATTACTCGTGATGGTGCTATCTACCGTCAACGTTTTGAAAATGGCGGGGCTCCTGTCACAACCCTCAAAAAAGTTGGTAGTGCGCCGAAGAGTAAAACAGGCACGACTGTCACTTTCATGCCGGATGAGACCATTTTTTCAACGACCGATTTCAAGTTTAATACCATCTCCGAACGCCTGAAAGAATCGGCCTTCCTGCTCAAAAACGTCACCCTTTCCCTGACGGATTTGCGTCCTGAAGATGCTCTCCACGAGGAGTTTCACTATGAAAATGGGGTCCAGGACTTCGTCACCTACCTCAACGAAGACAAGGAAACGCTGACCCCAGTTGTCTACATTGACGGCGAGCAACAGGGCTTTCAGCTGGAAGTGGCCCTCCAGTACAACGACGGCTTTTCCGACAACATCCTCTCCTTTGTCAACAACGTCCGCACCAAAGATGGCGGTACCCACGAAACGGGCTTTAAGACCGCTCTGACCAAGGCCATGAACGACTATGCCCGCAAATCTGGCCTCCTCAAGGACAAGGACAAAAATCTGGAAGGCTCAGATTACCGTGAAGGTTTATCAGCTGTCTTGTCCATTCTCGTACCTGAAGAACATTTGCAATTTGAAGGGCAGACCAAGGATAAACTGGGCTCACCACTCGCTAGGCCTGTTGTAGATGGCATCGTTTCAGAGAAATTAACCTTCTTCCTCCTTGAAAATGGTGAACTAGCAAACAATCTTATACGCAAAGCCATTAAGGCCCGAGATGCACGTGAGGCAGCTCGAAAAGCTCGAGATGAGAGCCGTAATGGTAAGAAAAACAAGAAAGATAAGGGACTTTTATCAGGGAAATTGACCCCAGCTCAATCTAAAAATCCTAAGAAAAATGAACTTTACCTGGTCGAAGGGGACTCAGCCGGCGGCTCAGCCAAGCAAGGCCGTGATCGCAAGTTCCAGGCCATTCTGCCCCTGCGTGGTAAGGTCCTCAATACCGAAAAGGCCAAGATGAGCGACATTCTCAAAAATGAGGAAATCAACACCATGATTTACACCATTGGGGCTGGCGTCGGGGCTGACTTTAGCCTGGACGACATCAACTACGACAAGGTCATTATCATGACCGATGCCGATACCGACGGTGCCCACATCCAGACCTTGCTCCTGACCTTCTTCTACCGTTACATGCGTCCGCTGGTCGAGGCTGGCCACGTCTACATCGCCCTGCCGCCT
>CAUTON010000038.1:0-11842 GCA_963539895.1 uncultured Streptococcus sp.
TACTGTAAAGAATGCGGGACCTTGCTTGTCCCAAAAGAACTAGAACATGAAGGGGAAGTTCCCTACTGCACACACTGTCAGGCCTTTCGCTTTCCCCAGTACAATGTGGCTATGTCTGCTATTATCTTTGATGAGGATGAAGAGGAGATTTTGCTGATCCAGCAATATGGTAATGAGCGCAATATTTTGGTGGCGGGCTATGTATCCATGGGTGAGTCTTTAGAAAATGCCGTTGCCCGTGAAATCATGGAAGAAACAGGGCTGGAAATAGGTGCCATGTCCTTTAACGCTAGTCAATATTACGATAAAAAACAAGTTCTGATGGTTAATTTTGCCTGTCGTGTCAAAGATAAAGAGCAACTAAAGACAAATCACGAAATTGATAAAGCAAATTGGTTTAGCCGTGAGGCGGCCAAAACTGCTATCTATCCCAATAGTCTGGCCGAACAGTTCTTGATACATTGGCTGGATGGTGGAATGAAGATAGGAAAAAATGATGATTAAGAAGACAAATCGATTGACAGCTGTGGAAGAATCAGCTATCCGCGATTTATTGACCCTCTCTAAAAAAGTGGACGGTCTGGTACGTGAGCCTTATCTGAGTAATCAGCTGAATGCAGATTTGACCATGCCAGCTTTTATCTTATTCATGGAAGATGGTATCTTGTTAGGGTTCCTAGCTATTTATGCCGATGATGTATATGAGCCTGAAATTAGTCTGCTGGTGCACCCGGAACATCGCCACAAAGGAATCGCTCGCGCGTTACTGGACACTTATAAAGAAATTGCTCAGGCCTATCAACTTGGTCAACCGACTTTTGTAATTGAAAAGCGGTTTTTGAAAGCATATCCTACTTTGTTAGAGAATTTTGGTTTGAAAGTAGTAGCAGATGATAGTGAATTTTTTATGGAGCGAGGGCGTACGCCAATCTCTGTATCTGCAAAAGATGATTTGTTGGTCACTCATGCAAGTAGTGAGCATGTCGCAGCCATTGCTGCCTTCCAGCAAGAAGCTTTTGAGAACAATGCAGAAATTAGTCTACAGTATGCTCGGGTGGCAATTGAGGGCGAGAACAATCGGCTTTATGTTGCCTTAGAGAATGAGGAAGTGGTGGCGTCTTGCTCAGTGGATACCAGTACGGCTTACAACTATTTATACGGCATTGCTGTCAGGGCAGACAAGCGTGGTCAAGGGATTGGCTCCTATTTGATTGCTTCCGTCATCCAAGAACGGTTGAAGGTTGACACACGCCCATTTCAATTAGCTGTCGAAGAGAGCAATTTAGCTGCCAAAACTCTCTATGAAAGACTCGGATTCACAGTTCAAACCAAGGTTTTGTATCTACAGGCAAGCTAGTCTGTAGGGACCAATTTTTCCAAAAACTGTGGTATAATAACGAGAATACAGTAAGGAAGAAAAATTATGAATATCCAACAATTACGCTATGTTGTGGCCATTGCCAATAGTGGTACTTTCCGTGAAGCAGCAGAAAAAATGTTTGTCTCTCAGCCTAGTCTGTCCATTTCCGTCCGTGATTTGGAGAAGGAATTGGGCTTCAAGATCTTTAATCGGACCAGCTCAGGGACTTTTTTGACCAAACGGGGCATGGAGTTTTACGAGAAGGCTCAATCTTTGGTCAAGGGCTTTGACAGCTTTGAAAATCTTTATTTACAAGATGAGGAAGAAACGAGTGAGTTTTCGATTTCCAGTCAGCACTATGACTTCTTGCCACCCTTGATTACCGAGTTTTCACTCAAACATCCAGAGTATCCGACCTTTCGGATTTTTGAGTCAACAACAGTTCAAATTTTGGACGAAGTAGCGCAGGGGCACAGCGAGCTGGGCATCATCTATCTCAATAACCGCAATGTCAAAGGCATTCGTCAGAAATTGGAAAAACTGAATTTAGAATCCTTTGAGATGATTTCTTTTCAGACCCATATTTACCTGCGAAAAGGGCATCCGCTGACTGCGAAAAGTGAAATTGAACTGGCTGACTTGGTGGGACTTCCGACAGTACGATTTACCCAAGAAAAGGAAGAGTATCTCTATTACTCTGAGAATTTCTTTGATACGTCTGACTCATCTGTTACCTTTGATGTGACCGATCGGGCTACCTTGAATGGGATTTTGGAGCGGACAGATGCCTATGCGACTGGGTCAGGCTTCCTAGATAGCGAGTCAGTGCACGGCATCACTGTCGTTCCGCTTAAGGAAAAATCTGGCAACCAAATGGTCTATGTCAAGCGGACAGATATGGAATTAAGCCAGTGTGCACAAGATTTTATTACAGTCATGCAGGCCTACTTTGACAAAAAGAAAGGATAAGATGAGAAAATACGGATTTCCTCTCATTATACTAGTTTTGATTGGTCTTGACCAATGGATTAAATACTGGGTGGTTGACACAATCGCTCTTGGAGAGACAAGGAGTTTCCTACCTGGTTTTATGAGTCTGACCTACTTACAAAATGATGGTGCAGCCTTTTCCATCCTACAAGGGCAGCTGTGGTTCTTTTATATCATCACGGTCGTGGTCATCGGCGCAGCTATTTGGTACTATATCCGCCACATCAAGGACAGCCTCTTGCTGCTCTTATCGCTTAGCCTTGTCATTGCAGGGGGGCTTGGGAACTTCATTGATCGTGTCCGCCTTGGCTACGTAGTTGACATGTTCCAGACCGAGTTTATGGATTTTGCCATCTTCAATTTTGCAGATGCTTGTCTGTCGGTTGGTGTGGTCCTTTTATTTATTTGTTTGTGGAAAGAAGAGAGTAATGGAAATAAGGATTGAGGAGCCAGGCTTGCGCCTGGACAAGGCCTTAGCTGACCTGACGGAGTTGAGCAGAGTCCAGGCCAATGAACAAATCAAAGCAGGGCAAGTTCTGGTCAACGGTCAAGTCAAAAAAGCTAAATATACTGTGAAAACGGGCGATGTCATCAGCTATGAGGTTCCAGAGATAGAAGAAGTCACCTATGAAGCAGAGGATATTCCTCTCGATATCATCTATGAAGACGCAGATGTAGCAGTGGTCAACAAGCCACAAGGCATGGTGGTTCACCCATCGGCTGGACACACATCTGGCACTCTGGTCAATGCCCTACTCTACCATATCAAGGATTTGTCGGGCATCAATGGCGTTCTTCGCCCAGGAATTGTGCATCGGATTGACAAGGAAACCTCAGGGCTGCTCATGATTGCAAAAAATGACTCAGCCCATCAGGCACTTGCCGATGAGCTCAAAGAGCAGAAATCCCTGCGCAAATACCATGCCATTGTCCATGGCAATCTGCCAAATGACCGTGGTGTTATTGAAGCGCCGATTGGTCGGTCTGACAAAGATCGAAAGAAACAGGCTGTCACAGCTAAAGGAAAAGATGCTGTTACTCGTTTTCAAGTTTTGGAACGTTTTGGCGACTATACTTTGGTTGAACTGACATTGGAAACAGGACGGACCCATCAAATCCGCGTCCACATGGCTTATATCGGTCATCCAGTGGCAGGAGATGAAGTGTATGGTCCTCGTAAAACGTTGAAAGGTCATGGTCAATTTCTCCACGCGCAGACGCTGGGCTTTACCCATCCGACGACAGGCGAACTCATGACATTTTCAGCACCTGAGCCAGCTATTTTTCAAGAGACTTTAGAAAAGTTACGTAAGAAAGTCTAGTTGAGATGGATTGCCTATGAAGGTGAATAAATCGTTAAAAACAGAAGAAAAACTAAGGAAAGTCCGATTAGGCATCACTATTCTGGCTTGGGTTTTGATGGCAGGGTTGATTCTGCTGGTCGGTTTGCTCTACTTACGAGGTTACTTGACGGATGCAGACAAGTTAGAGTCATTTATTGACCAGACTGGCTCTTGGGGGCCTCTTGTCTTTCTTTTCATTCAGGTTTTACAGGTGCTGGTTCCCATTTTACCTGGTGGCGTGACGACCTTCGTGGGGGTTGCTGTGTTTGGACCTATCTGGGGCTTCATCTGGAATTACTTGTCTACCTGTCTTGGTTCTCTCATCGCTTTTGCTATTGCAAAACGTTTTGGTCGTAGGATTTTAGAGGCCTTCTTTAGTCCGAAAACGATTGCTAATTACGAGCATCGGACGGATTCGGATTCTAGATTTGCGGTGTATTTTGCTTGGGCGATTCTTTTGCCCTTTTTCCCGGATGACTTGCTCTGTTACTTGGCAGGGACGACAGAGATGAGCTACACAAAGTTTATCACGATTATCCTTTTAGCTAAACCAGTCTCAATTTTGCTCTATAGTTTATCAGCTGCTGGTATCTGGTCCTTTTTTAGCTAAAAGTCAACTTGCCCAAACGAAACTATCATGTTATACTAAAATGCATTCAAAATAAGGAGAATCAACTTGGATACTTTACCAAATTGCCCACAATGTGGCTCTGAATACGTCTATGAAGACGGTGTAATGTTAGTCTGCCCAGAATGCGCGCACGAATGGAACCCAGGCGAAGTCGCTGAAGCAGAAGAAGGTGTCGTAGCTATCGACGCCAACGGCAATCGTCTAGCAGATGGAGACACAGTGACTCTTATTAAAGACCTCAAGGTCAAGGGTGCGCCTAAAGATCTCAAACAGGGGACGCGCGTGAAAAACATCCGTATCGTTGAAGGCGACCACAACATTGACTGTAAGATTGACGGCTTCGGTGCCATGAAGCTCAAATCTGAATTTGTCAAGAAAATCTAATGCTAAGGCTGGTCTATGCCAGTCTTTTCACTTTGAAAGGAACCTATGTCTAAAGAAAAACTTGTTTTTGCATCCCGTGTGCTTCTGGCTTTCCTTGCTGTACTTGGGACCAGTATGGAAATCTACAAGTACGGGATTGGCATGCTCATGTACTATACTGTCCAGTCAAATCTCCTGGTAGCCCTCTTTAGTCTCTATATGGTCTGGGCCATGTGGCAGCAAAAGGACCTGCAATCGCGCACTTTCTTGCGCATCAAGGCGGCTGTGACCATGTCCATCATGATTACCTTTGTCATCTATCACCTGCTCCTGGCTCCCATTGCAACGGATATTTGGCGGGTGGAAAATATTCTTTGCCACTACATCGTCCCACTCTATTTCTTCTTCGATACACTCTTTATTGATTGTCAAGGTCAGTATCGCTGGTTCGATCCCATTTGGTGGACGGCGCTGCCTGTTGCTTACATGATTTTTGGCTTGGTCAATGGTCTTGTCGTCAAAATTCCAATTCCTGATGCGGTGGATTCGCCTTTTGCCTATTTCTTTTTAAATGTGACAAAGTACGGCTGGCAATTTGTCCTGACCTATTGTGGAGTTATTTTTGTGATCTACCTGATGGCTGGTTTTCTTTTGTGGGGAATCAAGTCCCTGCCCTTCTCAAGCCAGAAAACATTAAAAAATGCTTGAAAACTTTTCGAGATTTTCTGAATACAAACCATTTCTTAGAACAAAAATAAGAATGTTCAGCTTTTACGGAAATTTTGAAGAAGTTACGAGAAAAAACTTTTCTTTTGAAATAAACTTTGCTATACTACACGTAGATAAATAAAATCCTTTAAAGTTGTCCTGTGAGACAGTCAAGGAGCATGCAGAAGTAGAGGGACGTTTGTGCCCATATTTTTTGACGTCTCCTTGATAAGGGAGACGTTTTTTCATATGAAGGAGGATATATGAAAACAAAAGAAATCGTCGATGGTGTAACCATGAAGCGAGCCATCACTCGTATCACTTATGAAATCATCGAGCGCAATAAAAATCTAGACAAGATTGTCCTAGCAGGGATCAAAACGCGCGGCGTCTACATTGCTCGGCGAATCCAAGAGCGCCTGAAACAGTTGGAAGGGATCGATGTTCCAATCGGTGAGCTGGATACGAAAGCCTTTCGGGACGATATCAAGGTCGAAGAAGATACGACCGAGATGCCAGTTGATATTGACAATCGCGATGTCATTTTAGTGGATGACGTTTTATACACCGGCCGAACGATTCGGGCTGCTATTGATAATTTGGTTTCGCTTGGACGGCCAGCTCGAGTGAGCCTTGCGGTATTGATTGACCGTGGGCATCGGGAGTTGCCGATTCGAGCTGATTATGTCGGAAAAAACATCCCGACTAGTCGAACAGAAGAAATCATTGTTCACATGTCAGAAGTGGATGACAAGGATAGCGTGCTTTTAGTCGAAAATTAAAAAGGGTGGTAGCGGTCATGACGATTACAAACGGTAAAGTATCTTTGAAGCATTTGGTAACAATGGAAACTCTGTCCAATGAAGAAGTGCTTGGTCTGATTAAACGTGGTATCCAGTTCAAAAATGGAGAGGCTCAGGTTGAGCAAAGTCGGAAGTACTACGCTTCGAATCTCTTTTTTGAAAATTCGACACGAACTCACAAATCTTTTGAAATGGCTGAATTGCGTTTAGGTATGGGCATGATTGACTTTGATGCTAGGACCAGCTCAGTCAATAAGGGCGAGACGCTCTATGATACGATTCTCACCATGTCTGCCCTTGGAGTAGATATCTGTGTCATTCGTCATTCGGAAGTCGATTACTATAAGCAGCTGATTGACAGTCCGACCATTCAGACTTCTATCGTCAATGGTGGAGATGGTTCGGGTCAGCATCCTAGCCAATCTTTACTAGATTTAATGACCATCTATGAAGAATTTGGCACCTTTGAAGGGTTGAAGATTGCAATTGCGGGCGATATCACACATTCGCGTGTTGCCAAGTCTAATATGCAGATTCTAAAGCGTCTCGGTGCAGAAATTTACTTTACTGGGCCCTTGGAATGGTACTCAGCCGAGTTCGACATTTATGGTAAGCATGTAGGAATCGATGCTATCGTAGAAGAAGTAGATGTGCTGATGCTTTTACGTGTACAACATGAACGCCACGATGGCAAGGAAAGTTTTTCAAAAGAAGAGTACAATCGATTGCATGGTCTGACCGTTGACCGCTACAAACGCCTAAAAGACACTGCAATCGTCATGCACCCAGCACCTGTCAATCGTGATGTCGAAATCGACGATAGTCTAGTAGAAGCACCAAAAGCTCGTATTGTTCGCCAAATGCAAAATGGAGTTTTTGTCCGTATGGCAATCCTAGAAGCTGTCCTCAATGGCAAAGCCTGAGTGCATTTCGTTAAAAACTGACAGAGAGCAGTAACAAAAAGAGAGAGGCCTGCTATTGCAGGCAATGAGGAATGAATTTTATGTCCAAAAGACTTTTAATATTAGAAGATGGGACAGTCTTCGAAGGCCAGGCCTTCGGTGCCGACCTAGAAGTGACTGGTGAAATCGTCTTTAATACAGGGATGACAGGCTACCAGGAGTCTATCACAGACCAATCCTATAATGGTCAAATTTTGACCTTTACCTATCCCTTGGTGGGAAATTATGGCGTCAATCGTGATGACTATGAATCTATTTCCCCGACTTGTAAGGGTGTTGTTGTTTCAGAAAATACACGTCGTCCAAGCAACTGGCGCTCACAAATGAGTCTGGATGAATTTTTAAAAGCTAAAAAAATTCCAGGAATCGCTGGCATCGATACACGTGCTTTAACAAAAATTATTCGCCAATATGGAACGATGAAGGCAACCCTGTCAACGACTGATAGTACAGAGGCAGTTGATAACTTGAAGGATCGTCTGCGTGCAGCGGTTTTGCCGACAAATAATATCGAACAAGTGTCCACTAAGACAGCTTATCCAGCACCAGGTATTGGCAAGAATATCGTTCTTGTAGACTTTGGACTCAAGCATTCTATCCTGCGTGAATTTTCAAAACGCGATTGTAACGTGACGGTCGTCCCACACAATACGACAGCTGAAGAAATTCTTCATCTCAACCCAGATGGTGTCATGTTGTCAAATGGTCCTGGTAACCCAGAAGATGTGCCGCATGCACTGGACATGATTCGGGGCGTTCAAGGACACATTCCTATCTTTGGGATTTGTATGGGCCACCAGCTCTTTAGCCTGGCTAACGGGGCGACAACTTACAAGATGAAATTCGGTCACCGTGGATTCAACCATGCGGTGCGTGAGATTGCGACTGGCCGCGTGGACTTCACCAGCCAAAACCACGGCTATGCCGTTGACCGAGAAACCTTGCCTGATTGTCTGATGATTACCCATGAAGAAATCAATGACAAGTCAGTTGAAGGCGTTCGTCATCGTGACTTCCCAGCCTTCTCAGTCCAATTCCACCCGGATGCTGCACCGGGACCACACGATGCTAGCTACCTTTTTGATGAGTTCTTGGAATTGATCGACGCCTTCCAGGTAGAGAAAGCTAGTCGGTAAGTCAGAGTTTAATGCTGTCCTGAGAGACGCCAACGAAAGAAAGGCCTGAGTATTTTCAAGGGTTACTAAAGCAACTCCTTGAAAAACGACAGTCACTAAGGTGACTGTCTAACTCAGGCACTAGCTACCCCATCATTTAATATCGAAATGATGGGGTAGCGTCGGAGAACTATTTAATGCTATCCAGCGAGGTAGCGAATTTGAGAAAGGAGAAGTACAGGTTCAAGTTAGCGAGTATGCTGATTTGAACACGCCCTACAAGCTGTGTCAAAAAGATAAGTTTTCCGAGTGTCTTTCGACACGTTGTCAAACTTCCTATTTTGACTGTGCTTGTTTAACGGGCTTTGTATCATGAATTATGCCAAAAAGAACTGACATTAAAAAAATCATGGTGATTGGGTCTGGTCCGATTATTATCGGGCAGGCTGCTGAGTTTGACTATGCAGGAACGCAGGCTTGCTTGGCTTTGAAAGAAGAAGGTTACAGCGTGGTCCTGGTCAATTCAAACCCAGCCACCATCATGACCGATAAGGAAATTGCCGACAAGGTCTACATCGAGCCCATTACGCTGGAGTTTGTGACCCGTATTCTGCGCAAGGAACGTCCTGATGCCCTGCTGCCAACCCTCGGTGGACAGACAGGTCTCAACATGGCCATGGAACTCTCCAAGGCTGGTATCCTGGATGAGCTGGGCGTAGAGCTCTTGGGGACAAAACTGTCTGCCATTGACCAGGCCGAAGACCGTGACCTCTTCAAACAGCTCATGGAAGACCTGGAGCAGCCCATCCCTGAGTCTGAAATTGTCAACACCGTCAAAGAAGCGGTAGCCTTTGCTACTGAAATCGGCTACCCCGTTATCGTCCGCCCGGCCTTTACCCTAGGGGGAACGGGTGGCGGTATGTGTGCCAATGAAGAAGAGCTGCGTGAGATTGCTGAAAATGGCCTTAAGCTCTCGCCTGTGACCCAGTGTCTGATTGAGCGCTCTATCGCAGGTTTCAAGGAAATCGAGTACGAAGTCATGCGCGATGCGGCTGACAACGCCCTAGTCGTGTGTAACATGGAAAACTTCGACCCCGTCGGTATCCACACAGGAGACTCTATCGTCTTTGCGCCGACCCAGACCCTGTCTGACATCGAAAACCAAATGCTGCGTGACGCCAGCCTCAAAATCATCCGTGCCCTCAAAATCGAGGGTGGCTGTAACGTGCAGTTGGCCCTTGACCCGCACAGCTTCAAGTACTATGTCATCGAAGTCAACCCTCGTGTATCTCGTAGCTCGGCCCTTGCCTCAAAAGCGACTGGCTATCCGATTGCCAAATTGGCTGCCAAAATCGCAGTCGGGCTCACGCTTGATGAGATGATAAACCCCGTTACGGGTACGACTTACGCTATGTTTGAGCCAGCCCTTGACTACGTGGTGGCTAAGATTCCGCGCTTCCCATTTGATAAATTCGAGCACGGGGAACGCCGTCTGGGCACTCAGATGAAGGCGACGGGAGAAGTCATGGCTATCGGCCGCAACATCGAGGAGTCGCTCCTCAAGGCCTGCCGCTCCCTCGAAATCGGTGTCTACCACAATGAGATGCCTGAACTTGCCGAGGCTAGCGACGATGTCCTCTTTGAGAAGATTGTCAAAGCCCAAGATGACCGTCTCTTCTACGTATCTGAGGCTATCCGTCGCGGCTTTACTATCGAAGAAATTGCCTCTCTGACTAAGATTGATGTTTATTTCTTAGATAAATTACTTCATATTTTTGAAATCGAAGAAGAGCTGAAAGCTGCTGTAGGTGACATTGATGTCCTCAAGGAAGCCAAGCGTAACGGTTTTGCCGACCGCAAGATTGCTGAGATCTGGAACATGACCACGGACGCTGTGCGCCAGCTCCGTCTTGACAACAAAATCATCCCAGTCTACAAGATGGTCGACACCTGTGCGGCTGAGTTTGAGTCAGCAACGCCCTATTTCTACTCCACCTACGAGTGGGAAAATGAGTCCATCAAGTCTGATAAAGAATCTGTCATCGTCCTGGGTTCTGGTCCTATCCGTATCGGACAAGGGGTTGAGTTTGACTATGCGACCGTTCACTCAGTCAAGGCCATCCAAGCTGCTGGCTACGAAGCCATCATCATGAACTCAAACCCTGAGACCGTCTCTACCGACTTCTCCGTCTCAGACAAGCTCTACTTTGAACCATTAACTTTTGAAGATGTCATGAACGTTATCGAACTTGAGCAGCCAAAAGGCGTGGTCGTCCAATTCGGTGGTCAGACAGCCATTAACCTGGCAGAAAGCCTGTCAAATGCAGGAGTAGCCATACTTGGTACACAAGTGGCTGACTTGGATCGTGCTGAGGACCGTGACCTCTTTGAAAAGGCCCTCAAAGATTTGGACATTCCGCAACCACCAGGCCAAACTGCTACCAACGAAGAAGAAGCGCTGGCTGCTGCCCGCAAGATTGGCTTCCCAGTCCTGGTCCGCCCATCCTACGTCTTGGGTGGCCGTGCCATGGAAATCGTTGAAAACGAAGAAGACCTGCGTTCCTACATGCGCACAGCCGTTAAGGCTAGCCCTGAGCACCCAGTCCTGGTCGACTCCTACATTGTCGGTCGTGAGTGTGAGGTCGACGCCATCTCAGACGGGACAGACGTCCTCATCCCTGGTATCATGGAGCACATTGAGCGTGCCGGTGTCCACTCAGGGGACTCTATGGCGGTCTACCCACCACAGACCCTGTCTCAAGAAATCCAAGACACCATCGCCGACTACACCAAACGTTTGGCCATCGGCCTCAACTGTATCGGTATGATGAACATCCAGTTTGTCATCAAGGACGAGACAGTTTACGTCATCGAGGTCAACCCGCGTGCCAGCCGTACCGTGCCATTCCTGTCCAAGGTCACTGGTATCCCTATGGCCCAAGTGGCGACCAACCTCATCCTGGGCAAATCCCTGGCGGAGCAAGGCTACTCAGACGGTCTCTACCCAGAGTCTGACCAAGTTCACGTCAAAGCACCTGTCTTCTCCTTCACCAAATTGGCCAAGGTGGACAGCCTCCTAGGCCCTGAAATGAAATCGACTGGGGAGGTCATGGGCTCAGATGTCACGCTTGAAAAAGCTCTCTACAAGGCCTTCGAAGCTTCTTACCTCCACCTGCCAGAATTTGGCGATGTGGTCTTCACCATCGCAGATGATACCAAGGAGGAGTCGCTTGAATTAGCCCGTCGTTTCGAAGCAATCGGCTATGGAATTTATGCGACCGAAGGGACGGCCCAATTTTTCATTGATAACGGAGTTGAAGCGCGCTTTGTCCATAAAGTGGGCGAAGATGACACGAATGATATACCAGCATTGGTGCGTTCTGGAAAAGTTCAGGCGATTGTCAACACTGTTGGAAATAAACGTAGTTATGATGGAGACGGAGCGGCAATTCGCAGTTCTGCCATTGAAGCCGGTATCCCACTCTTTACGGCTCTTGATACTGCCAAAGCCATGCTTAAAGTATTGGAAAGTCGTGGATTTACAACTCATGCTATTTAAAACGAAGA
>CAUTON010000039.1:0-11780 GCA_963539895.1 uncultured Streptococcus sp.
CTTCTACCCCTATCCGTCTCCAGAGGCTGAGTGGGCCTACTGGGCCAAGCACATCTCTACCAACCGCTACGAGCCAGGCAGCCTGCCTCTCTATCAAGAACTGTTCAAGCTGGTCAAAGACAAGGACTACTTTGTCATCACGACCAATGTCGATGGTCAGTTTGAGCAGGCAGGCTTTGATACGGACAGACTCTTTGCTGTCCAGGGGGACTATGGGAACTTTCAATGCTCGGTCCCCTGCCAGCAGGTGGTCTATGACAATGAAGACCTGGTCAAAGACATGATAGCTTCGACCGATGCTAATTTGGAAATTGATAGTAGTCTGCTCCCTACCTGTCCCAACTGCGGAGCTCCGCTGACACGGCACTTGAGGGTAGATGACTGCTTTGTCCAGGACGCGTCCTGGTACGCCAGCCAGCAGGCTTACGCTGCCTATTTGGACACACTCCTAGACAAAAAGGTGGTCCTCCTGGAACTGGGTGTGGGCTACAATACGCCCACCATCATCCGCTATCCTTTTGAGCAGCTGACCTATAGTCTGACGGATACCACCCTGATCCGGCTCAATGCCACGGATACCCAAGGCCCTGCTGAGAATGTGGAGAGGACCATCACCCTCACAGACGACATGACGGAGGTGCTAGACGCATGGACAAGCTAGATGCCCTCATCGCCTACCTGGCGCCAGATACGGACTTTGACGACAGCCTTCCCAAGGCCGATATCTTTCGTGCCCTCATGAACATCCGCCCCGCTCAGCCTGTATCCGATGAGTTTTTGGCTCTGCAGGACAGCTATTTACAGGAGCGATTGGCTCATCAAGTGCTGACCTCTATCGAGGACTTGACTCCTGTGGAAAATGGGATTTACCTCTGGCAGGGGGATATCACGACCCTTGCGGTAGATGCCATTGTCAATGCAGCCAATAGTCAGATGCTGGGCTGCTTTGCACCGCTGCACGCCTGTATCGACAATACTATTCACAGCCAGGCTGGTGTCCAACTGCGTTTGGCTTGTCAGGAGCTCATGGAAGCACAAGGTTCCCTTGAGCCAACAGGCCAGGCCAAAATCACACCAGGCTTTAACCTGCCAGCCCGCCATGTCCTTCACACAGTCGGCCCTATCATCCAGGGGCAACCGTCGCATGCCCAGATGAAGGAGCTGGCATCTTGTTACCAGTCTTGTCTGGACTTGGCGGTGGAAAATGGACTGACCTCGATTGCCTTTTGCTGCATCTCGACGGGCGAATTTCACTTCCCAAACAACTTAGCTGCCAAAATTGCAGTCGCAACTGTTCGCAATTACCTAGCCGACCACCCAAATCTCCAAGTCATCTTTAACGTCTTTAAGGATGAAGATTTAGTCATTTATCAAAAACTTTTATCTTAAAAAGCATCTTGCCAAATTTTCCAAAAGTGATAGAATAGAGTTGTGAAAGCGGTAACAATTTTATAAAGATAAAGGAGAATACCATGGCACATTTTGTAAATAATGATTTTGAATCAGTCCTTCTGGGGCGGCATTCTGTGCGGCATTTTGACCCAACTGTAAAAATTGACCGAGCTGAGATGGACGAAATGATTGGGCAAGCCATCTCTGCACCATCCGCTTGCAACCTACAACCGTGGCGTTTTATGGTCATTGATACAGAGGAAGGCAAGGAAAAATTGCGCTCCTTCTTCATGAAATTTAACACGCCTCAGTTGGAGTCAGCATCTGCCCTAGTCTTTGTTTTCGGCGATACAGAAGCTTACAAGTTTTACCGTGATTTGTGGAATAAGGCTTGCGATGACGGACGGATTACCCCTGAAAAACGCGACGAAGTCCTGCGCACCTTCTTGCCACTCTACGAAGCAGCATCCTACGAGGGCTTGGTCCACGATGCCAAGACTAATTCTTCCCTAGCAGCTATGCAATTCATGCTAGTGGCGCGTGCCCATGGCTACGAATGCAATGCAATTCAAGGCTACAATTCAAAAGTCGCAGCAGAAACGCTGGGACTCGACCCAGTCCGCTTCGTGCCAAACATGGTCCTCGCAGTCGGTAAACCTGACCCAAATCATGTCGCAACCGAAGTCAAATCAGCCCGTTATTCGGTCGAATCTGTCCGTGACTTTCTATAATGCGTTGAGACCACACACGTGGTCTTTTCTTATCTCCACTATTTTGATACAATAAAGAAAATGAAAAATAGTTAGGAGAACTCATGTCTGAAAACAATCAGCCATTACCAGAGCAAGATTTGCTCTATACCATTGACGAGAAACCGCCATTTGGTGTGACCATTATCCTGGCCTTGCAACATATTTTAGCTGCCTTTGCGGGGATTATCGCGGTACCTTTGGTGGTAGCGACCGCACTTGGCCTCAGTGTCGAGGATACCTCTATCATGGTCTCAGCTACCATCTTTGTCGCAGGGATTGCGACTGTCCTCCAGTCTCAAGGTGTGGGTCCCATCGGTTCGCGCGTTGCAGGGATGATGGGGACCGACTTTACCTTTGCCAATCCCGCTATCTCTGTCGGCAGTAAGTTCGGCATTGCAGGGATTGTCGGGGCCACCATTGCTGGATCCTTTGTAGAGATTATCCTCAGCCGCTTCATCAAACCCCTCATGAAGTTCTTCCCACCGCTCATTACCGGGACGGTTGTGTCTCTTATTGGGATTACCTTACTTCCTGTCAGCATGGACTGGGCAGCAGGCGGTTCTGGCGCAGCGGACTACGCTTCGGTCGAGAACATCTCTATCGCTTTTGTCGTCATGGTCTTCACTCTTTTGCTCAATCATTTTGGGAAAGGCATGTGGTCGACGGCTTCTGTCTTTATCGGTATGATTTTCGGCTATGTCCTTTGCCTGGTCTTGGGTAAGGTTGATTTGAGCGAAGTAGCAGCCGCAGACTGGATTGCCCTGCCAAGTCTTTTCCGCTACGGAGTCAAGTTTGACCTGTCCTCTACCCTGTCCTTTGTGCCGGCCTACGTGGTCTCCCTCATCGGGACAGTTGGGATTATGATGGCAGTTGGGGAAGCCTCCCAAGTCCCTATGACCAGTGAACGCGCAGCAAATGGTGTCCTGGCTGACGGAGTTGGCTCGCTGATTGCGGGGATTTTTGGTGCAGGACCAAATACCGCCTTCTCCCAAAACGTCGGTCTTGTGACCCTGACCAAGGTGGCCAGTCGTCACGTTATGGTCATTGCAGGTGTGATTTTGGCTATTCTTGGTGTCTTTCCAAAGGTTTCCGCCCTCATCTCTGTCATGCCCCAGCCCGTCCTCGGCGGTGTCGGCGTCATCATGTTTGGTCTCGTCGCAGCTCAAGGGATTAAGACCCTTTCCACTGTCAAAATGGGTGACCGTGAACTCTTGATTATCTCTGTCGCTTTCGCTCTAGGGATTGGCGTGACTGTCCGCCCTGAGCTTCTCGCAGGGCTTCCAGAACCGATTCAGATGGTCCTGTCATCAGGCATTTCCACAGGGACACTAGCAGCCCTCATCTTAAATATTGTCCTCAAAGAGAAAAAATCAGCAGAATAAACTAAATTCAAGGTCAAACGAGAGTTTGGCCTTTTTAAATAAGTATAGCTTTTTCCTATCTGCTGTGATACAATAGTCCAAGCGTAGGTTTTTAAACTCATCCCGTGAGGTGAGAAAGACACAAGGAACATACTAAAGGCCTATGACTAATAAGATGAACAGGGCCTTTTTCTGTGCCCTCAGGAGGATTTATGTCATTAGAATTGCATACGGAAACGCCAAAAGAGCATTCAGTCATCGATTTGGATGTCAATAAGGTCGACTTGCTCTACGATGTGGATGAGAGTCCAGAGCCCTTGCAAGGAATCTTGCTCAGTTTCCAGCATGTGTTTGCCATGTTTGGGGCAACTATCTTGGTACCACTCATTTTGGGGATGCCGGTATCCGTGGCGCTCTTTGCATCAGGTATCGGGACTTTAATCTATCAAGTCGCGACCCAATTTAAAGTACCGGTCTACCTCGGTTCGTCCTTTGCCTACATTTCTGCCATGGCAGTTGCCAAAGAAGCCATGGGTGGTGATGTCTCAGCTGCTCAGACAGGGATTCTCTGCGTTGGGCTCATCTATGTTCTCATCTCAGCAGCTGTCAAGATGGCGGGGACTAAGTGGATTGATACCCTCTTGCCACCGATTGTCATCGGTCCGATGATTATGGTCATTGGGCTTGGGCTGGCCAATTCAGCCGTGACCAATGCAGGTTTTGTGACAGATGGTGACTGGAAAAATGTTTTGGTTGCTGTCGCGACCTTCCTGATTGCCGCCTTTATCAATACCAAAGGAAAGGGTTTCGTCAAAATCATTCCTTTCCTCATCGCCATCATAGGTGGTTACCTCTTAGCAGTTTGTCTCGGTATGGTTGATTTTACGCCTGTTTTAGAGGCTTCCTGGTTCCAGTTACCAGAGTTCTATCTGCCATTTGAGACAGGTGTCTTCAACTCTTACCATCTTTACTTTGGTCCAGAAACCTTGGCGATTTTGCCCCTTGCAGTCGTAACAGTTGCTGAGCATATCGGTGACCACACGGTTCTTAGCCAGATTACGGGTCGTCAGTTTTTAAAAGATCCAGGGCTCAATCGCACCCTGATTGGTGACGGTGTCGCAACAGCGGTCTCTGCCCTCATCGGTGGTCCAGCCAATACCACTTACGGGGAAAATACAGGGGTTGTCGGCATGACGCGGATTGCATCCGTTTCAGTGATTCGCAATGCTGCCTTTATCGCCATCGCCTTCTCATTCCTTGGGAAATTTACCGCCCTCATCTCAACCATTCCAAGTGCCGTTTTGGGTGGAATGTCCATTCTACTTTACGGAGTTATTGCTTCAAATGGTTTGAAAGTATTGATTGAGAAACGTGTCGACTTTGGTCAAGTGCGCAATCTCATCATCGCAAGTTCCATGCTGGTATTGGGACTTGGTGGAGCCGTCCTTGACCTCGGTGCCCTGACTCTGTCAGGCACCGCTCTCTCAGCGATTGTCGGCATTGTACTAAACCTCATTTTGCCAAAAGCGGAAAAATAATCAATTTCGGAGAAGTCAGCCCATGCTGGCTTTTTCCATTCCAACTATTTGACAGAAACCGAAAAGCTTGATAGAATAGGGAGGTCTAAAGGACAATCTAGCTTTTTCTTGGTTGTAGGAATGCCACCCTGCCACTCGGATGAAGCCAAATAAAAAGGAGAAACATCATGGCAATCTCAAAAGAGAAAAAAAATGAAATCATCGCTCAATACGCACGTCACGAAGGTGACACAGGTTCAGTAGAGGTTCAAGTTGCTGTCCTTACATGGGAAATCAACCACCTCAACGACCACATCAAACAACACAAAAAAGACCACGCAACTTACCGTGGTTTGATGAAAAAAATCGGTCGCCGTCGTAACTTGCTTGCATACTTGCGTAAAAACGATGTTAACCGTTACCGTGAGTTGATCAACTCTCTCGGACTCCGTCGTTAATCTAAGATACGGAGCCGTTAAGCGACACACAGCGAAATAGGAAAGATGACGAAGATGCGGAGCATCTAGGAAGTCTTTATCTTTTCGCACAGTGTCGTAGGCGAGTTCAATTAGTCTCTTCATCAGTGAAGGGACTTTTTACGTTCCAAGTTTTTAGCCCGAGTTCGATAAGGCTCCTTAACTAATAAGGGAGCTTTTCTTGTTTTTCCGAGCTTTTGGGCTGTGTTCGACGTGGTTCTCCTTAATGAACGTAAGTTCAATCTTTGACTCTCTGCTTTGACATTCACAGTTTTCAAAGCTATAATTCGGAAAGTCCTTTCGATTGGGAGAGGCTTTTTTGTTGGCTGAAATCTTGATTTCGAGGCGGTTTCTGATTTCCTGAGCTGGATGCGATGTCTTGCCAACTCGCTGCTCTAAGAGTTTAAAATACAAAACCTCCCTACTTCAAATTAGGTGATGTTTATCGCTGCAATAAAAAATATATATTTTTGCAAATGGCGGACTTTCTGTATAATACTGCTTATACAAATAAGGAGGGCCGTTTATGTCAATTATCAAATTTTGGTCTCGTTTGTCGCTGGGGGTGCAACTCTTGGTGGCACTAGCTTTGGGGGTTGTCGCCGCTCTGGTCTTGCCCCAGTTTTCGAGTTTTTATGGTTTCCTGGGTCAGGCCTTTATCGCCCTGATTAACATGGTCATCATCCCCTTGGTCTTTCCTTTGGTCGTGGTGGCAGTGGCGGGTGTCATTGCTAAGCGGTCTTTTGGCAAGCTTTTGACCAAGAGTCTGGTCTACTTTTTCGTCGTGACGACCCTGATTACCCTTATCTTTGTCTTTGGGGCTTACTATCTGAACTTTGGCAATGGCATTGATATCGGCCAGGAAGGGGCTAGTGTCGAAGGGATTGCGACTAGTATCAGTCTCAGCGACTTTTTCCTGGGTTTTATTCCATCCAATATCGTCAGCAGCCTGGCTGCGGGGTCCCTTCTTCCGATTATCGTTTTTGCCATTTTCTTAGGCTATGGCATCGGGAAGCTGGATGGTGATAAATCTTCCAAGGTCATCGATGCGCTCACTATCTGGATCGAAGCCATTTATAAGATTGTGGATGTCATCGTCAAGCTTTCTCCAATTGGGATTTTCGGCTTTATCGCAGAGGATTTGGCGACGACTGGTTTTGATAAATTGGTGGGCTTAGGGCAGTTTGTTCTGGGGACCTTCGTGGCTTACGGCATCTTGCTCCTCGTGATTTTCCCTATCATAGCCCTGATTTTCAAGGTGCCGTATCTGGCCCTGGTCAAATCCATCTGGGAATACATCGCCTTGGCCTTTGTTTCAGGTAGCTCAAGCGTGGTCTTACCACCACTCCTTGAAAAACTGAAAAATACTGGCCACGATGAGACGACCATTGACTTGGTCGTGCCGCTGGGTTATTCCTTTAATCTGGAGGGGGCGGCTGTTTACTTCTCTATGGCGACGATTTTTATCGCCAATGCCTATGGGATTGAGTTTAGTTTCGCGCAGCTTCTCTATACGGTACTCATCCTGACCCTGGTCGGCAAGACTGCCGCAACGGTACCGTCAGGTGCTATCGTAGTCCTTTTGGCGTCAGCCCCTCAGCTGGGCCTCCCGGTCGAAGGGGTAGCGCTCATCTTTGCAGTCGACTTCTTTGTCAACGCGGGTCGGACGGCTCTCAATGTCCTGGGGCAAGCTCTGGCGGTCTCTGTCATTGAGCCAAAGGAAGTGCGAGAGGAAATCGCAGAAACAGCTAAAACAGCTCTTGCAACCAACTAATAGGAGAAAATCATGAGTCAAGCAAAAGTATATGTTATCCACGAAAATCTGGAATGGACCAGCCACCTGGTCAAATGGTTAGAGGAATTTGCTATTCCATACGAACTCTGGGACTTATCAAGCGGCATCCTCAACTTGCAGGAAGAGCCGCCAAAAGGAGTCTTTTACAACCGGATGTCGGCGTCTTCACACACCCGTAACCACCGCTATGCACCAGAGTACACCGAGCAAGTCTTGACTTGGCTAGAGAGCCATGGCCGCACGGTCATCAATGGAGTCGATGCCATAAACTTGGAAATCAGTAAGGTCAAGCAGTACCTCAAGCTGGCAGAGGTGGGCATTGCAGCACCTGAGACAGTAGCGGTCTTGGGTCGAGAAAACATCGTCGAAGCTGCTCGCAAGCTCAACATCTATCCCCTCATCACCAAGCACAATCGTGCTGGTAAGGGCCTGGGTGTTCAGCTCTTTAACAATGAAGCGGAGCTTGCGGCCTATGTGGACAGCCCAGCCTTTGAGCCATCTGTCGATGGGATTACGCTCTTACAGGCCTATATTAAGCCAGCGGATGGTCGTATTCGCAGGTCTGAGTTTATCAATCAGGAGTTCCTCTATACGGTATCGATTGATTCGTCAGAAGGCTTCCAGCTCTGCCCGGCAGATGAGTGTCAAATCGGTCAAGCCCCAGCCCAGCTGGAAACCTCTGATAAGTTTGAAATCACAGCTCCTTTACCACAAGAACAAAAAGAAGCGTACGAAAAGTTCCTTCGCCACGCCGGCATCCATGTGGCCGCTATCGAGTGGGTGCAGTCGGAGGCAGGCGACATCTACGTCTACGATGTCAACACTAATACCAATTACAACCCCACAGCCGAGGAAAAGGCAGGCATCTTTGCCCATGAGCATTTGGCACGCTTTTTGGAAAGAAAGCTGCAAGAAATTACTGAATAAAAAGGATCATGGGCAAGTGTTTTGTAGCAGAATAGAAAAAACGGCTTTCGCAAGAAAGTCGTTTTAGTTCGTTGACAGGTTTATCCAGTACCGTAGCATGCGGTCGCCATCGCTGGGGTCAATGCGTGTGTCCTCGTAGACTCCGCCGTTCGCTAGGATGGTTTTCTGAGAGCCAATGTTCCAGTCGGCAGCTGTGATGAGGACTTTTGTGAGTCCGAGCTTTTGGGCTTCGTTCAAGGCCAGTCGTAACTGCTCTGTTGCATAGCCTTTTCGCCGTTCGGCTGGATGAATGGAGTAGCCGATATGTCCCGCTACATTGAGGAGAAACTCCTGCTCGATATGGTGGCGGATATTAACGATGCCGACCATTTTCTGGTCAGACTGTCGAATACAAAGGTAGGTAGAGGACGGAGCACGGTCTGGTCTACAAGTCGCAGCATTGCTTTCTTTTTGGGTATGCTCTATCCAGTCAGCGATATTTTCTATGTCAGACAAGCTTCTGCCGCCGTGTAAGTGTTCATGGGCAAAGGCAGCACGATAGTTCCGTATCTCTTCTGCGAAATCTAAACTTGGCTGGACTAGTTGTAAATTTTCCATAGCGAACTCCTGTTTTTTTATAGGAACAGTATAGAGATTTTGGTAGACTTTGTCAAGTTTGAAAATAGATTTCTCACCCGTCAAATTTCAAAAAAAAAGACAACCTAAAAACTGAGGCTGTCTGTAATGAAGTGAGGATTAGGCTTCTTCGGTGCCAATCAGGTGTTTGCCAACGAGAGCAGCAAGGATACCGCCGACGATTGGGGCACAGATGAAGACCCAAACTTGACTGAGGGCTTGTCCACCAACAAAGAGGGCTGGCGCCAAACTACGCGCTGGGTTGACTGACAGACCTGTGATGTTGAGACCAACCAGAATCATGAGAGCTAAGGTCAAACCAATCACGATACCGGCGATTTTGCCGTTCCCTTTAGAGCTTGAAGTCACAGTGACGATGACCAAGATAAAGATGAAGGATGCGATGGTTTCAAAGGCAAAAGCACCAAAGGCATTGACAGTCGTAAAGGCATTTTCACCCAGGCTGCTTGTGTCGAGACCAGCGTTTGCCGTCAAGAAGTAGACCAATGCTGAACCAAGGATAGCACCGACAACTTGTGCGACGATGTAGTTGACCAGGTCTTTTGCGTCCAAGCGTTTGTTGACAAACATGGCGATAGAGACCGCAGGATTGAGGTGAGCCCCTGAAACAGCGCCGATTGAGTAAGCAGCTGCTACGATAGACAAACCAAAGGCAAGGGCGATACCAAGGTGACCAACACCTTCAACACCATTTCCAAAAACGACAGTTCCTGTCCCAACAAAGACAAGAATAAATGTACCGATTAACTCAGCAAAGAATTTTTTCATTCTATTTTCCTCCGTTAATTGAGCATTTTATAGGATTTCCAGAAAAATGTCAAGAAAATTGAACGAGAAATTAGGTGAACAAAATACAAAATTTTCAGAAAAATAGACCAATTCTAAATATTTTATGGTATAATTATAAAAAAGAAAAAGGAGTTTTTGGATGAAATTATCAGTAAAACGCTTATTTACGGCAGGAGTTCTGCTCATTTCGCCTCTAGTGCTGGCGGCGTGTGGAGCGTCTTCATCAAATTCGGCAGATGAAAAGCAGGTCTATGAGTATATCTATTCAGCAGACCCAGAAAATTTGAACTACCTCTTGAATTACAATGGGACGACGACGGACATCACGACAAAGGGTGTTGATGGCCTGTTGGAAAACGACAAATATGGGAATTTGATCGGTTCGCTTGCTGAGGATTGGACTGTTTCATCAGATGGTTTGACCTATACTTATACCCTGCGTGAGGATGCCTACTGGTATACATCTGAAGGGGAGGAATATGCTCAAGTAACCGCCAACGATTTCGTGACAGCCCTCAAGTATGCGGCTGATAATGCTTCCCAAAGTCTTTACATCGTTCAAAATTCCATTGCAGGACTGAATGATTATGTCAATGGGACGATTACAGATTTCTCTGAAGTTGGTGTCAAGGCAGTTGATGACTTCACTGTCCAGTACACTTTGGCGCAGCCTGAAAGCTTCTGGAATTCTAAGACGACCTATTCTGTACTGTTCCCAGTGAATGCAGATTTCTTGGAATCTCAGGGGGATAGCTTTGGTTCGGCTGACCCAACAACTATCCTCTACAACGGACCATTTATTTTGACCAATTTGACAGCCAAATCTGCCATTTCCTTCGAAAAGAATGAAAATTATTGGGATGCAGAGAATGTCTATATTGATGAAATCAATTATACCTACAATGATGGCTCTGACGCAGCGACTCTCTATAAGAACTACTCAGATGGCATTTACACAGCCATCGGCCTAGATGCTAATTCGACGACTTATTCAGAAGCGGTTGAGCAAGATGGTGACAACATCATCTATGGTCTGCAAGATGGGACAACTTACATGCTCAACTTCAACCTAGACCGCGCAGCCTATAATTTCACAGCTAAGACCAGCAACCGCCAAAAAGAAGACACGAAAAAAGCTATCTTAAACGAGGATTTCCGTCAGGCGATTGCCTTTGCCTTTGACCGGACAAGTTACAACGCCCAACGTGTCGGGGAAGAAGCAGCAACCTATTCTCTGCGTAATACTATGGTTCCTCCAACATTTGTCCAAATCGGGGAAGAAGATTTTGGAACAGTTGTTGAGCAGGAATTGCAAGCTAGCTATGGTACGGAGTGGGCAGATGTTGACCTGAGCGACGCCCAAGACGGCTTCTACAATACAACAAAGGCAGCTGAAGAATTTGCCAAAGCCAAAGAAGCACTGACTGCTGAAGGTGTGACCTTCCCAATTCACCTAGACATTTCGGTAGATGAGAGCTCCGCTTATTCTGTCAATATGGCCAAGTCTTTGAAAGAATCTATCGAGTCCAGCCTTGGTAGCGACAACGTGGTCATCGATATCAATCAAATTGACCAAACAGACTACTACAATACCACCTACTATGCGGCAACAGGCGACCAAATGGACTGGGATCTCCACTTGCCAGGTTGGGCACCAGACTATACAGACCCAGGTACTTATCTGGATATCTATAGCCCAAGTAACGGTTCTTATCTCCTGATGTTTGGATTGAGCAGTGATGATACTGAAATCTTTGAAGCAGTTGGCTTGGACGAATATGACCAGCTGATTCAAACAGCTTCTGCTGAGACAGACTTGACGGCTCGCTATGAAGCTTATGCCAAAGCGCAAGCTTGGTTGACCAATAGTGCCTTGTCAATTCCAGTTAACTCCTACGGTGGAACACCTACTATCACCAAAGTAGTACCTTATAGCGCTTCGTATGCTTTGACAGGGCAAAAAGGTTCCGCTACGTTCAAGTATACACAATTGCAAGATGAAGCTGTGTCCGCAGACGATTTCTACGCAGCGCGTGAAGAATGGCTAGCTGAAAAAGCAAAATCAAACGCAGAATACCAAGAATCACTAGCTGACCACGTGGTAGACTAATATGAATGAAAAGTTGGGATTTCCC
>CAUTON010000040.1:0-11472 GCA_963539895.1 uncultured Streptococcus sp.
TGTTTCCAGCTTATTATTCAATGTTTTATGGTTTCCAATTTTTTGTTCCATTTTTAGTTATTCGATTAGCATATTGGTTACTGTTTTTAGCTGCTATCATTTATATCATAATTATTATTATAAGCAAGAGAATTATCAATTTACCATCGTTTACGTCTAACCAAAAAGAATATTTTATGCGAATTTTGATACTACTATGGATAATTAGCGCTTTAGCCAACTTTTTTGTAGGTGGTTTAAATCATATATTTGCACGTATTTTATTGGCAATAATTCCTATTTTTCCACCATTTATTATCTTGGCATTTGTAAATGTTTATAGCCAATGTCTATCAAAATTATTTATTTTAAGAGATATTAATACAAATCAAGAATATTATCGTCAAGAGTTAGGTTATTCACTTGAAAACTGGTACGGTAAAAAATCTAGAGCTTATTTAGAAGTTGTCGGGCAAGTAAAGCCATCTTTCATAAGGACACCACTATTTAGACATACAATTGAAATTATTATATCCTTAGTACTACTTGTTGTTATAGGTAGTGTAAATGTAAATAATGATTCTCCATCTTTATGGGTTATTTTCTCCATCATTCTTATTGTTGTTATATTTCCAATAGATTATATTATCAGTTTGATAAAATGGCTAATTATGAAAATAAAAGAAAAAATATTCATAAAAAATCTTGACAAATAAATAAAAAAGATTTATTATTTTATTGGGATAATTAAAGAAATGAGAAACGGAGAAGTTTTATGCTGACAAGTTGCAAAACGGCCAAGATGAATCTTCATTATTACTACAGCTACTTTAGATAGTGTTTGTAGACATGTTTACATGGATGCAAACACGAAAACGTTCAGTTTGTATCTATGTGGCTGTGGTTGTTTATCGTGGTCCGCATAGACTTTCATCTAAGCGGCTACGGCAACTTCTTCTGTTTCAGTGTACAGTTTAAGGGAACCGTTTAGATTGATAGGTCTAGACGGTTCCTTTTGTTCAGAAATTGTCAGAAAATTGATTCAACTCATTTTAGAAAGGGAGATTACTATGCAGTTCAAAAAAATTGTTTTAGGTTCTGTTGCATTTTTATCAACTTTGGCTTTGGCAGCCTGTAGCTCCTCTGGTGAAACATCATCCAGTGAAGAGCAAGTTAGTGTTGGAATCATTCAGTATGCAGAGCATGACGCTTTGACATCAGCTAGGGAAGGTTTTTTAGAAGCTCTAGAGGATGCTGGATATGTTGAGGGTGAAAATTTGACAGTTGATTATCAAAATTCTCAGGGAGACCAAGCCAATCTCCAAACAATGGTTGAGAAACTAGTCGGTGAGAATGACTTAAACTTTGCCATTGCAACACCTGCAGCCCAGTCCCTCCTCAATGCGGATGCAGAGACACCAGCTGTCTTCACGGCAGTCACTGACCCAGTAGGAGCCTCCTTGGTAGCCTCCATGGATGAACCAGATGGCAACATGACAGGTTCGGTGGATGCCAATGATGTAGCCGGTCAAGTTGAGATGTTGCTCAAAGTTGTGCCAGACGCCGAGACTGTCGGTATCTTCTACAATTCGAGCGAAGTCAACTCAGAAATCCAAGCTGAAGAAGCGCAAGCTGCTTTGGAAGAAGCGGGAGTTGATGTTGTCGTGAAGACAGTAACATCTACAAATGATGTACAACAGGTCATGTCTTCACTGGCTGAAGAAGTTGATGCCATTTACCTTCCTACAGACAATACCGTTGCTTCAACGGCAGCAACGATTGGTGAAATCTTGATGTCGGCTAAAGTTCCTTCCATTGGTAGTGATGAGGCTTACCTTGAAGGAGTGCTCTTCACATACGGTGTGGACTACCATGCCATTGGTGTGCAGGCTGGTGAATTAGCCGTTCAAATCTTGGAAGGTGCAGATCCAGCGACATTAGCTGTTGCAACACCAGATACAGCAGCCATTGCGGTCAATGAAGACATGGCGGAAGCTCTCGGCATTGACCCTGAAACGATTACTGCTTTGAATGAATAAGAAAAGAGGAAAAATATGAAAAATGTAACAAAAAAAATTCTGATGTCAGCAGTCCTTGGCTTGGCTGGTTTGGGAATGGTAGCATGTAGCTCCAGCAACGAGACTTCATCTAGTGATGAAAATGTGACAATCGGGATCCTGCAGTATATGGAGCATGATTCGCTATCAGCGGCACGGGAAGGTTTTGTTGCTGAACTAGAGGAAAATGGCTATGTTGAGGGAGAAAATTTAACCATTGATTACCAAAATGCACAAGGTGATCAGTCAAATCTTCAAACCATCTCTGAACAATTAGTCTCTGATAGTGACTTAATTTTAGCGATTGCAACACCAGCGGCGCAGAGTTTGGCGACTGTATCGACTGAAACTCCTGTACTCTTCACCGCAGTGACTGATCCCTTGTCAGCTGAATTGGTCGAATCTGTCGAAGAACCAGGAGGACTTCTAACTGGTACAAGCGATCAGGCGCCGATTGACAAGCAAATAGAATTGCTCGGACAGGCCCTACCTGATGCAAAAACTGTCGGAATCCTGTATACTACTAGTGAGCGCAATTCAGAAGTTCAAGTAGAAGAAGCACAAGAACTGCTTGTGAAAGCAGGATACGAAGTCGTTCTAAAAGGAATCACGACGACAAATGAAGTGCAGGATGCTGCGACTAGCCTCATGAGTGAAGTAGATGCTGTCTTTGTCCCGACCGACAATACAGTAGCTTCCACAATGACCTTGATTGGCGAATTATCCGTTGAAAATAAGGTACCTGTAATCGGCGGCTCAACAGATATGGTGGACCAAGGTGGTCTCTTGACCTACGGCACTAACTACGAAGCACTTGGTCGCCAAACAGCGCAAATGGCTATCGCTATCTTAGAAGGAGCTGATCCTGCAACAACTGCTGTCGAATATCCTGAAACAGTGGAACTCCATGTCAATGAAGACATGGCAGAGCAACTCGGCATTGATGTGTCCAATCTAGAAGTTTCTGAATAAGCAATAAATCAGCTGAGCATAGATCCAATTGCTCAGCTTTTCAAAGGAGAGAATCGTGGATCAAATTTTATCAAGTGTATCGCAGGGGCTTTTGTGGGCCATTATGGCGATTGGAGTGTATCTAACCTATCGGATTTTGGATATTGCGGATTTGACAGCTGAGGGGGCCTATCCTTTAGGGGCTGCAGTGACGGCGACCGCTATTGTCAATGGAATCAATCCAGTGCTTGCAACGATGCTCGGTTTTCTGGCAGGGATGCTGGCAGGTTTAGTATCTGGCCTTTTGCACACTAAAATGAAAATACCTGCTCTACTGACAGGGATTATCACCCTCACAGGCCTCTATTCTGTCAATCTGAAAATTATGGGCAAGGCTAATGTCCCACTCCTAGGACAAAAAACCTTGGTGACCTACCTGACGGACCTTGGCTTGGATAAAACCTATGCGGTCTTGCTGATTGGGATCATCTTTGTGCTGGTCGTTGTCCTTTTGTTGACCCTGTTACTCAAGACACAAATCGGTTTGGCCATTCGTTCGACGGGTGACAACATTCCAATGAGTGAGGCAAATGGTGTCAATGTTGATAATATGAAGATTTTAGGTTATATGATTTCAAATGGCTTGATTTCCTTAGCGGGTGCCCTCTTGACGCAAAATAATGGCTACGCTGATATCAACTCTGGGGCAGGGACCATTGTTTATGGGCTCGCAGCTGTTATCATTGCAGAGGTCATTTTACGCAATCTGACCATCGGTTGGCGCTTGTTATCTGTAGCACTTGGCTCCATCATCTACCGTTTGATTATCTTAGCGATTTTGAAGGTGCCTGGAATGGACGCAGATTTGGTTCGTCTCTTCACAGCGATTCTTTTGGCAGTTGTTCTCTTTATTCCAGAGGTTCAACGGAAATTGCAAGTGCGCCGTATTCGTTTTACCGATAAGAAGGGAGAGTAAACATGGCAAGTATTTTATCGATTCAAAATATCCATAAAACATTCGAAGCTGGTACCATCAACGAAAATCATGTCCTTCGTGGGATGAATCTGGAAGTTGAAGAAGGCGATTTTATCTCTATTATTGGGGGAAATGGTGCTGGGAAGTCCACTTTGATGAATTCCCTAGCGGGGACATTGACGGTTGATAGTGGCGATATTCTTTTGGAAGGCAAATCAATCAAGGGAATTCCGGCAGCTAAACGTGCCAAAGATATCAGCCGGGTCTTCCAGGATCCCAAAATGGGAACCGCATCTCGCTTGACCATTGAAGAAAACATGGCGATTGCTTATCGTCGCGGCCAGTCTCGTGGCTTATCCTGGGGTGTGAAAGAAGCTGAGCGGAAAATTTTCGCAGAATCGCTGAAAGAGCTTGGGCTGAATCTAGAAAATCGGATGAAAGTCGATACCCAATTTCTCTCTGGCGGTCAGCGACAAGCTCTGACCCTCTTGATGGCTTCGCTGGTAAAACCAAAAGTATTGCTTCTAGATGAACATACCGCGGCTCTCGATCCTAAGACGAGCGATATGGTCATGGATTTGACTCAGAAAATTGTCGAAGGGCATGGGTTGACAACCCTCATGATTACACACGATATGAATCATGCCATCAAATTTGGGAATCGTTTGGTCATGTTGCACCAAGGACGCATCGTTGTGGATGTCAAAGGGGAAGAAAAGGCAAACCTAACCGTACAGGATCTCATGGCTCTCTTCCATAAAAATAGTGGGCAGGCCCTAGTGAGTGACGAACTTATTTTAGGATAAGCGGCTAGTCTTTAATATTGAATTGCACCTCTAAAGTTAGATAGAAATCTCTAACTTCAGGGTGCGTTTTTATTTTGCCTGCACTGCTTACTGATGCTTTTGCAAAAAAAGACAAACTCCAGTAAAGTTTGTCAATGGTGTGATAAATTGAAATGTTAGTCTGTAGATTTAGAAAAATGGATTGAATGTCCGCTCATGGGCGATGGTTGTTGCGTGGCCATGGCCGGGGTAGACTGTATAGTGTCCAGGTAGGGTAAAGAGCTGTTTGCGGATGCCAGTTAGTAACTCTTCTAGGTTACCAGTTGGCAGGTCTGTCCGCCCGATGGTCTCACGGAAAAGTGCATCACCTGATAGGACGAATTCTTCCTTGGGAAAGATAATTGAAATGCCACCGATGGAATGGCCAGGTGTTGGTCGTACTTGGAAATGGAAACCTGCTACCTCATAGTCATCCGTGTATTGGAAGTTTTTTTCGGCGGGTTGGAAGGTCATGTCAGGTAGCTCTGGATGACGATCTAGCCCATTATAAAAACCATCTTGGAGCCAAGCCGCCTCCTCCGCAGCTACATAGACAGGCGGAAATCCAAAGTTCTCTCTGACCAAATCAAGGCTGAGAATGTGGTCATAATGCGTATGGGTTAAAAGAATAGCCGCAATGGGCTTAGCCAGTTCCTCAATCTTTGCGCGTATAACTGGCCAGTCACTGCCAGGATCGACGATGATCAGGTGACTGTCATTTTCAAGATAGTAGGTGTTTTCTCCAGCAACTTGGTTGGTAGTTGAGTAAATCTTCATAGTGTTTCCTTTTTCTGATTTTTTAGTGTAGAGATATACTTTCAGTCTATCAGATTTCTGATTATTTGGCTTAGATTTTGTGATATAATTTGAATATGTTGACAGAAGAAAAAGTGGCCAATCGCTACGCTGTTGTTGATTTAGAGGCGACATCAGCTGGCTCTAGTGCCAAAATTATTCAGATTGGGATTGTGCTGGTAGAGGCAGGGGAAATTGTTGGACGCTACCAGACGGATGTCAATCCCCATGAAAAATTAGATAGACATATCAAAAAACTGACTGGTATCACTGACCAGCAGCTGGCTGTTGCACCTGACTTTGGTCAAGTAGCTCGGGAAGTTTTCGAGCTCTTAGAGGACCGAATTTTCGTCGCTCATAATGTCAAATTCGATGCCAATCTCCTGGCAGAAGCCCTCTTCTTTGAAGGCTTTGAGCTGCGGACACCGCGGGTTGACACAGTCGAATTAGCCCAGGTTTTCTACCCAACCTTGGACAAGTACAACTTAAGCCTGCTGTGCAATGAGCTAGGCATCCAGCTGGACAATGCCCATACCGCCCTAGCAGATGCGCAAGCGACAGCTGAATTGCTGATTGCTTTACAAGAGAAAATGGCTAGCCTCCCCATGCAGACAATCGAGCAAATCCTCAGTCTGGCAGACAATCTCATCTATGAATCTCGTCTAGTCATCGAAGAAGTCTACAGAGGGATGTCGACCATCATGGATCACCAACTGCACTCAGTGCATGGCTTGGTTCTGCGTAAGCCCCAAAAACGATTGGCAGCCCGACGTTTGTCAGTTGATTTTTCAACCAATTTAGCCCTTATGGATTTGGAGCATAGGGCTAGTCAGCTAGAGTTTTCTGACTTGATAGCGGAGCATTTAGAGTCAGACCCAACTATCCCTTACTTTATCCAGGCTCAGGCTGGGCTGGGAAAAACCTTTGGCTACCTCGTCACCTTACTTGCCAAAAGATCTGGGGGAAAAATCCTTGTGACCGTGCCGACAAAACTCCTTCAAGACCAAATCATGGAGAAGGAAGGATGGATGCTTACGGATGTCTTTCGGGTGGATTTTCACAATCTCAAGGGAACTCGCAATTATCTGAAATTGGACGCTTTTTACCAGTCGTTGCAGGATGAGGAGAGCAATCGGCTGGTAAATCGCTACAAGATGCAGCTCTTGGTCTGGCTTTTGGAGACGGAGTCAGGGGATTTGGATGAAATCAAGCAGCAGCAGCGTTTCCAGTCCTATTTTGACAGTCTACGTCATGATGGAAATTTACCAGCAGCCAGCCTGTTTAAGGATGTGGATTTTTGGGAGCAATCTTATCGTCGTGCTCAGGAATGCCAGGTCCTCATCACCAATCATGCCTACTTTCTGGAGCGGGTTCAGGATGACAAGGACTTTGTCAAGGGACGCTATCTGGTTATCGATGAGGTGCAAAAGATGGTTCTTGCCTTAGAGCAATTTTCGCATGCGAGGGTCAATCTGCAAGAGCTACTCTTGGCACTCTCTGATAGATTGACCAGCAGTGAGTCTTTGTTGGAAAAAAGAATTTTGGAGAGTATTCAGTTTCATCTTTATCGTCTCTTGGAGCACAAGGGACAAGCGGTTAATCTTCGTCTGATTGAGAGGCTGAGGCAGGATGTGTCTGAGATAAGCATGCCTTTTCTTGCTGATTTGAACCATCTGTTGTCTCCTTATTATGAGGAATATTGGCTGGAAAGTCAGGATGTAGGTGAGAAGCGCCAGCAATTTCTCTGTGGGGCCAGTCTGTCATTTCTCAATTTCAGTCGTTTTCTCCCTGAGGAGACGGAAGTTTTGGGGATTAGTGCTACTTTGGAAATCAGTCCGTCTGTGATGGTGCCAGGACTCTTAGGTTTTGAGGAATACCAGTTAGATAAATTGGACAATCAGGTTCAACACCAGCAAGTGCTCTATTTGCCTAGAGATTTGCCAGCGATTTGGGAGCTTCCTGAAGCCGAATACGCCCAATTCTTAGCAGATTATTTGCAAGAGATGAAGAGTCTCCAGCAAGCTCAGCTGGTTCTTTTTACCTCCAATAGCCTCATGCTGGCAGTATCAGAGTTGCTGGATGAACATGGGATTTCTCACCTGACTCAGCATAAAAACGGCAATGCCCAACGCCTCAAGCAGCGTTTTGTGGCAGGAGAAACCAAACTTCTCTTGGGCTCAGCCGCCTTTTGGGAAGGGGTTGATTTTGCCAATCTAGATGAGATTGTCATCCATGTTACTCGCATTCCATTTGACAATCCACAGGATGTCTTTAGCAAGAAGATTAACCGCGCCTTTCGAATGGAGCATAGAAGTCCCTTCTATGATTACACCTTACCGATGGCGATCCTCAAGCTAAAGCAGGCCTTGGGGCGCTCAACCCGTAAACCTGGTCAAATATCTGCTCTTGTCCTTTTGGACAAGCGTGCTCTGACCAAGCGCTACAGCAAGCAGATCCTGTCAGCTCTGGAATCTGAAATTCCACTTGAAAAAGTGGACAAGGCTGACTTGGTATCAGATATCAACCAATTTTTCAAAAAAACAAGATAGAAGCGCTAGATCCCCCTCTGGCACTTTTGTGCTCTGATGGAAATCGTGCTATAATGGAAACACTAGACTAGAAATGAGACCGCTATGAAAGCAAAAACACTGGTTTTTAAAGTAGGGACCTCCTCCCTGACCCAAGAAAATGGGAGTCTGGACCGCATCAAGATTGCCCGCATCACCAATCAACTAGCCCAGCTCCACCAAAAAGGGCATGATATTGTCCTTGTGACATCAGGCTCCATTGCTGCTGGTTTTCGCCGTCTGGGATTTGACAAGCGACCGACTAAGATTGCTGAAAAACAGGCATCGGCAGCAGTTGGGCAGGGACTTCTTATCGAAGAGTACACACAAAATCTCATGAAGGATGGCATCGTGTCCGCTCAGGTTCTCCTGACCCAAGATGACTTTGCGGATGCACGTCGGTATCGCAACGCCTCTCAAGCCTTGCAAGTCTTACTCCACCAGCGGGCCATTCCCATCATCAATGAAAATGATACCATCGCCATTGAAGAAATCAAAGTCGGCGATAACGATACGCTCTCAGCTCAGGTTGCTTCGCTCCTAAAGGCGGATCTCCTAGTCCTCTTGACCGATGTGGATGGGCTTTACACGGCCAATCCCAATACAGATCCAACTGCCCAGCACCTAGGCCAGATTGATACCATTACGGATGAACTGTTTGAGATGGCTGCTGGCGCTGGTTCGTCCAATGGTACTGGCGGGATGACCACTAAGCTTCAGGCTGCGCAAATCGCGACCAAATCAGGGGTGCCAGTCTTTATCACCTCCTCAAAAGAAGATACCGCACTTCTGCAAGCAGTAAGCCAGTCCAGTCGTGGGACCCTCTTTACAGCAGATGACCACAGTTTCAACCAACGCAAACAGTGGATGGCTTTTTATGCCAGGACAGATGCCTCTGTCACCATCGATGCAGGTGCTGAGAAGGCCATGTTGGAGCAGGGGAAAAGTTTGCTCCTCGCTGGTATTACACAGATGGAAGGCGATTTTGAAGCAGGGGCTATTATCGAAGTCTACAGTCAGACTGACCATCGTCTGATTGGCAAAGGCCGCGTCAAACTATCGTCTCAAGACCTAGCAACATTTCTAGATACCGACCACCCAGAAGGAATTTTCATCCACCGAAATGACTGGGTGACACTTTAGGAGAATCATATGACAAGTACACAAGCTTTACTCGATTCATTATTGGCTCATAAGGCAGCTATCAATTTGGCGACAACTGAGCAAAAAAATCAGGCTTTAGAAGCCATGGCAGCTGCTCTCATCGATCAGACAGCTACCATTTTGTCCGCCAATGCAGAAGATATGGCCGCCGCTGAACAAAGTGACATTTCAACCGTTATGCTGGACCGCCTGCTCTTGACAGCGGATCGGATTGCTGATATGGCACAGGGGATTCGGGATTTGATTGCCCTGCCTGATCCAGTCGGATTGACTCTGGAGGAATCAACTGCTCCAAACGGGATGGTCATTCGCAAGAAATCTATTCCTTTTGGACTGATTGGTATGATTTATGAAAGTCGTCCAAATGTGACGTCTGATGCTGCGGCTCTAGCCATCAAGAGTGGGAATGCCGTCATCTTGCGGGGTGGAAAAGAGGCTTTCCGCTCAGCCAATGCCATCGTGGCAGCTCTCAAGGCGGGCCTTTTATCAGTGGGCATGGACCCTGCCGTCATCGAATTGGTCCAGGATACCAGCCGAGCTTCCGCTACAGAACTCATGACAGCTAAGGGCAAGATTGACTTATTGGTCCCTCGTGGAGGTGCGGGTCTCATCCAGGCTGTGGTGGAAAATGCTACGGTTCCTGTTATCGAGACGGGAACAGGCATCTGCCATGTCTATGTGGACGCTGCAGCTGACCTGGAAAAAGCTGTCAACATCGTTATCAATGCCAAAACTAGCCGCCCATCCGTCTGCAATTCAGAGGAGGTCCTTTTAGTCCATGAGAATGTAGCTGCGGAATTTTTACCGAAACTTGAGGCAGCACTTGCTGGCAAGGTTGAGCTTCGAGCTGACGAGAAGGCATTGCAGCATCTGACAGCCGCTGTTCCTGCTGGACCAGCTGATTTTGATACGGAATTTTTAGACTATATCCTTGCTGTCAAGGTCGTATCCAGTGTAGACGAGGCTATCCAGCACATCAGCCAACACTCGACTGGACATAGTGAAGCTATCGTGACAGAAGATGCGGCAGCAGCGGAGCTCTTTACCCGTCAGGTCGACTCGGCAGCAGTCTATGTCAATGTCTCAACCCGCTTTACAGATGGTAGCCAATTTGGTTTGGGTTGTGAGCTGGGAATTTCGACACAGAAAATGCATGCGCGTGGGCCAATGGGCTTGCGAGAAATGACCACCTACAAGTACATCATCACAGGTGACGGGCAGATTCGCCAGTAAAGGAGAAGACTATGAAAGTTGGATTTATCGGTCTAGGCAATATGGGGTCAGCCATCCTGGCAGCTGTTAGTCAAGTAGCAGATGTGGAGTTTCTCCTTAGCGACCACAATGAAGCGGCGGCCACTCGTCTTCAATCTCTCTATGGCGGCCTAGTCTTGGAAAATACCCAGATTGCAAGAGAAGCGGATGTCGTCTTTCTTGGAGTCAAGCCTCATCTGGTCGAGACTGTCCTCAAGGAAGTTCCAAAGACCAGTCAGGCCATTTTTATCTCCATGGCAGCAGGTGTGAGCCTGAGTCAGCTTTCTCGTTATATTCCGCTTGGTCAGCTTATCCGCATGATGCCAAATACGCCTGTAGCGATTGGGAAAGGCATGACGACCTTTGCGACAGGCAACCCTGATTTAGTACCACTTTTTGAAAAGCTCATGGTAGCATCTGGGAAAGTCAAGCAAGTTCCAGAGGACAAGATTGATATTGCGACAGCCATTGCAGGCTGTGGACCAGCCTTTGTTTACGAGTTTATCCAAGCTTTGACAACAGCTGGCGTGCAAAATGGCTTGACTGTCAAAGATGCCAAGGACTTAGCAACCCAGACAGTTCTGGGCTCTGCGGCTATGGTGAGCTCCAGTGATCTTCATCCAGCCCAGCTCCGCGATCAAGTAACCTCACCTGGTGGTTCAACTATTGCCGGATTGGTAGAGTTGGAAGTGCAGGGATTCCCAGCTGCGACGATTGCAGCGGTCAATAGAGCTCTCAAACGTACCCAAGAATTAGGAAAATAATGTTCAAAATCTGTTGAGAAATCAGCAGATTTTTTCTTACAAACAAGATTGATAGCAATCGTAATAACTTCATAAATAGATACAAACAGGTAAAGCAAATTTTGATTATTATTCTCCCTTCTAACTTGTTATATAGTTGTTTAG